>NZ_JXUP01000006.1:0-300000 GCF_001891085.1 Campylobacter concisus | reverse complement strand
CAAACATCGGTTTTGCTATAAATGTAAACCAACCATACTCAATAACGTCGTTTAGTCTCTCGTCCATTGAGCTTAAAATTTTATGCTCTTTTGGTCCGATATATGCACCTAATTTTAAATTATCATTTGCCTTTACAAAAAGAATAGGATTATTGCTAGAATCTTTGTCTACGGCTACTTCAAATGGCTTTTCAAATGAGTAAAATAGCGTCGTATAGTATCTATCAGATGCGGCTGCTATAGTTGTATTTGCATAGTTTTTAATCTCTTTTGCATCACCATCTTCTATGATGTTTAGACTATCGTCTGTATTTCTAAGCATAACGCCATGAACTGTGTAGCTATCTACCGCGATATTTGGTCTAAAGCCAGGAGTGATAAAATAATCAACGCTTTTACTTAAATTTACTTCAACCTCATAACGACCATTTGGATAAAATTTGATATTTTTTGTAATTGTAACGCCATCTAAATTTTGAGTAAGTTTTATGGTTTTAGGCTCGCTGCTGACATCTATCTCGCTAGCATCGCTACTATATGCAACCTTAAAAGCATCGGCATTTAGCGTATTATCGTTAAATCTAAGCTCAAGTGGCAATGGATTTTGCGAAACAAGCTCGATTTTGTTACCATCTTCTGTTTTATACTTATCTTCGGTTAGATAGAATTTTAAAATTCTTCCTAGCTTATCTATCTTTGCTTCATAGCTTTGACCTTTGATAGTAGCGATTATCTCATTTGAAGCTAAATTTTCATTTGATTTTGGTGTATTTTGATTTATATTTGGAGCTTTATTTTGATCTATTGTTTGGGACATTGTAGTTTGGTTTTGCTCAGTCATCACTCTTTTTGGCATAAAAAAATCATACACTATAAAAAAAACAATAGATAAAAGTGCTGCAAGAAGCAACCTTTTTTGCATAGACATCTGTTCCATTTTAATTTTTTTCCTTTAATTTATCTAATACTTTTACGACATAAAATTTACTATTCTGACAAGGGACAAACCAAAATTTTACATTTTTGGTATCACTTTTTTGAGATATAAAACATAAGTTAAATTCTTTGTAGATGATTGGGTAGTTGATACCGCCTTTAAAAAGCTGATTACATCTTAAAATTCGCATGAAGGTTGCAAAAAAAGCAGAAAAAAAACTATTTGTTTGAAATTCCCAAATCGCGTATTGTGAACAAGTCGGGTAATAGCGACAGCTTTTTGGTAGAAGTATGGAAATATATTTTTGATAAAAAGCGATAGCTTTAATCGCAATTTTTTTCATTTTAAACATCCCATTTTTTTTGTAGACCAACTTAAATTTTTACAAATTTTTTCAAATGAAATTTCTGTAATTCCATTTTTTGCGATCATAATATATGTGCCATCTTTTAATTCACTAGAAATGTTAAAAAAAGCGGCTCTCAAAAGTCTTTTAGCTCTATTTCTAACTACCGCTTTTCCTACTTTTTTACTAGCAACTACTGCTATTTTTTTTTCATTTGTTGGTTTATAAAAAACAATGCAAGCATCACAATGCCACTTGCTAGCCTCTTTATAAACTTGAGAGAATTCTTTTGAGCCGCTCAACGACTCAAAACCAGCTAAGCAGCCAATCTTTTTCTACCTTTGGCGCGTCTAGCGTTTATTACCTTTCGGCCATTTTTAGTTTTCATTCTTAAGCGAAAGCCGTGAGTGCGTTTTTTAGGGGTTTTATGAGGTTGATAAGTCCTTTTCATTTCTATCCTTAAAGTTAATGTAAAAAGTGGGATTTTATCAAAGCAATACTTAAATTCCTTTGAATAACTTAACTTAAAAAGCCATAACTCAAACTTTAAGCAAATCAAGTTATAATCCAAAAATGAATTTTAATAAAGACAATAGGCTTTTAAAAAAATTATTTTTCTTAAAACTAATTGGTTATAAGTTTATTGATAAAAATTTTCTTAGTCTAAGCAATTATCATGATTACAACAATATTGATGAGCTAAACCGCGAAGTAAAAAAATGCTCTCTTTGCTCTTTGCGAAATAGTTCAAAAGGCGTAACAGCTGGCATCGGCAATGAAAATAGCAAAATCATGTTTATATTATTTTCTAAAAAAAATGATTCTTATGAAAATAACAGTAAAAAATTTTTAGAAAATGCCATAAAAAATAGTTTAAATTTAGATATAAAAGAAATTTATATAAGTTCTCTACTTCGGTGTGAAATTTCACAAAATGATGATAAAAGTCCGATTTTAAGCCGCTCTATCGAGCTTTGTCGTCCTTATTTGCTTGAAGAGATTAGGCTGATAAAGCCAAAGATAATCGTGACTTTAGGAGAGAAAGCTTTTATGCATTTATATCCAAATTTATTATTAAAAGGCGGATTTGCAAGCATAAGAGGTAGTATTTTAAAAAATGAAAATAGCCTTATTTTGCCAACGTTTTCGCCAGAGTGGATCAGCAAAAATCCTAGTTTTGAAAATATTTTTATAGATGATTTAAGAAAGATCAAAGGAGTGATATGAGAAAAATTTTACTTTTTCTAGCTATTTTTTCGACTATTTTTGCATCGCAAGATGAGATAAATTTTGAGAGCAATACTACAAAAAACCAAAGTCTATCAAGCATACCTCCAGCAAAGATTACTTATATAAATTTAGAACCAGAATTCTGTGATAATGCCTGCTTAAATGAGCTTATTAAGTCTGATTTACTGGCTAGTTTTATGGCAAGATTTGAGCCAACAAAAATAGACGATAACGCTCTTTTAGAGCTTTATATCTCTCTTGGTGGTGAAGCTATTTTAAAAGTTAATAAAAGCGGCAAAATCGCTGTAATCATCCCACAAAAAATCATAAAATCTTATGCAAATGTTGTATCAAACGCGGTCTTAAGCTATGTCTTAAAGCAAGACGCAGATATCGAGATCAAATTTATAAATAGCAACGATGAAAGCCCACAAAGTCTTACAAATGCTATGCAAACGGCTAGAGTCCAAGGCTTTAATTATTTTATCGCAGCCCTTACATCAAATGGTGCAAACATTATAAATTCGCTAGTTCTACCAAATGAGCTTATCTACATTCCAAGTGTTCATAGCTCTTTTATCATAAATCCAAAGCCAAATTTAATCTTTGGTGGCATTGATTATAAAGAGCAAATTTCAGCTTTGCTAGCTTACTCGAACGAAAAAATAGTTGCATTTGACGATGGTAGCTCATTAGGACAAAAGCTAAATGAATATGTCCGCATGCAAAGTAGCGATTATCATGAAGCCTCTATTGTAGGCAAAGATATAAATTTAAATGATACTTTAAGCAAAAAATCCAAATTTAATGATGCAAGTATATTTTTAAACATCCCAATCGTCAAAGCTTCTCTTGTAGCAACGCAAATGAGAGGCTTTGAAATAAAGCCATACGCACTCTTAAGCACGCAGATAAATTTTTTACCAAATATCTTTAATGCAATCGCACAAAGAGATAGACAAAATCTTTTTATCGCAAACTCACTAAATCCTGTTAACGACTTATTTTTGGGACTTGGTGATCTTTTTGATGTAGATTTTAGATATTCGCAAATCGGCTATTCAAGTGCTTTTGGTGCCGAGTATATATATACAAATTTTATAGATAAAAGTGCTGATAGAATTTTTACCGAAAGGGTTGAAAACTCTCAAGTCTTATATGGAGTTAAAATTTATAACGCAAAAGGCGACTACTTTGACGAAGCAAATCAAGAAATTTTGCTCGATCAAAATAGCTCAATGTAAAAGCACAAAGTAGCTAAAGTTAAATTTCTAAACTTAGCCACGATTTAAAATTTAGAATTCTCCAAAAATTTCTTTATCTCGTCATTTATCTTAGCAAGCTTCTCTTCTTTCATGAAAGCTAAAGTAATTGTTGCTCTAAAAAGTAGTTTTTCCGCATTTTTATCATCAAATTTATAAATTTCTTGTTCTAAAACAATACTTGCTTTTTTAATCTCCAATACCTTGCTTCGAACAAAAATTTCATCTCCAAGTACAGCAGAGGCGATAAATTTAGCCTCAAGCGACGAAACTACAAAGTATCCGCCCTCTTTTGTGAAATTTAATCCAGCTTGAAAAAAGGCCTCACTTCTAGCACGCTCACAAAATTTAATGTAGTTTGTATGATAGACTATGCCACCAGCATCGGTATCTTCGTAGTAGATTCGTATTTTCACAGCCACTCCTTAGACTTTTACATTAAGCCCAATTTTACTAAATTTTCTTAAAAACCCCATTATATACGCCTCTTTTTCCTCGCGCGCTTTTAAATTTTGCCCGTGAGCGCTACTAAAATCATAATTTACGTTTGCGTTAAATCCGTTTACGACGCTTATCATATTAATCCTTTTAAGCCTTTATATCCACGCTCTTAGCGTTAAATTTCATCATCGCCTCAAGTTCTTCTAAATTTTTTCTAGTATTTTGCTCTAGCTCTTTGTCGTATTTTCTGTTTTTATCCAGCATCTTTTGTGTTCGCTTTTTCTTGCCTGGTTAGCTTTTCTAGGCGTTTTTGCGCCTCTTTCATATCCTCTTGCATTATTTCAAAGAGGCTTTTTGATTCTTTGCCGTCGTCGCTGACGTTTATCTCGCCGACAAATTTTAAACTCCTTGCAAAATCTACGAAATCTTTTAAATCTTGAGGCAATGAATCCACTAAAGATTGCGAGTATTTATCGTATTTATGTCCATGCAAGTCGGTAAAGGCTTTAATTTTTGCTTGGTACTCTTGCGAGGATATGTTTTTATCTAGCCCGTTAATCTTGCCGTGATAGGTAGTTTCACCTTCTATGGCGTGACTATTTTTGTTTAAAATACCGATCAAAAGCCCGCCTTTGGTTATATTGCCGTCTTTACCCGTATATTTGTCTTTTGTAGTATCAAAATACATCCCGCTGTTTATATCCTCTTTGCCGCCGCTGTTGCTGTTTAATATATCGGTAGATGGTTTTAATCTCTTATGCTCTGAGTAGTAACCGATAGTGGAGCTATTATAAAAAGTAGTCGTTATGCTAGTTCGTTCATTTCTTTGAAAGCTACTATCGGCTCCCATATAGTCTGATATTTTGCTATGAAGCTTTAATACCTTGAGCGTTTTATTGTCGTATTCGTATCCTTGAGGAAATTTGACGAGGTCTTCTTTGTTAAAACTTTCTTTGGAATTTAAAACGTCCTCGCCGACTACTTGGGATAAAATTTTATATGCATTGCCGACGGTTTTTGCTATATCTATGTTTTTAAAATCGGCTTTTAAAATGCCCGAATTAGTATTTACGTTCACGAGCGATTTTAAGGTATCTGAGTGGATTTTGTAGTCCTTTGGGATACCTGCGGCTTCGTTAAATTCGGACGTAAAATATCCGTCCGCACCTACTTTATAGCCTAAAACTTCGTTAAATTTGTGCTCGACCGTATCCGGCTGCGAGATTTCATTTTTATATATGATTTGACTCTTTATGCTATGTTTTTCATTTGGTTGAAAATTTTTAGCGACACTAGAAAATCCGCCGATACCGCTTAACATCATAAATCCTTTTGAAATTTGGTTTTAAACTACATCGGCAAAATTGAGGAAATATCTAGTAAAAATAATAAAAACTATCAAAAAGCCATACAAAATTTCTATGCCGAAAGTTAAAATTACTCGTGCGTCTTTCTCGTCGCTAGATCGCACTTGGCGCCGCGAGTAATCATCAAGGACTGATCATAAAATAAAATAAGCACCACAGAAACCCCGACGCCAAGCGCTAGCGAGACCGTCGTAGTCGTGATCGCGTTATCGAAAAATATAATTAGGTATTCGTTTTTCTTAGCGATATTAGGCTCGTTTAGAAACGAAAACAGTGCCAAAATGCCCTTATACGCGTAAACTCCGGGCACCATCGGCAAAAGCGCGGGAAACGCGATGATCTCGGCGGGCACTTTTAGCCGTTTGGCAAAGAGCATACCTAAAATCCCGCTTAAAAATGATACTATGAGAGTGGCGACGCTGATGTTAAAAAATCCCATCTGCATGATCCAAAAGCGGCTAGCGTGCGCAAATGCCGCAAGAAGCGCGCAAAATGCAAGAGTCCTTTTAGGCGGCGAGCTAGCATAAGCAAAGCCAAGCCCCGCCACCGCCGCAAAAGCGCCGTCTATGAGAGTCGCGGTCAAAAGCTCAAACATGTAAAATCTCCGCGCTGCTAAGCGAGAGCGTGATATAGACGCCCACTGCGATGCAAAGTATCAGGATGCCCGTACTCACGGCCCTGCTGATGCCTACAAGCGTGTTGTCGTTTAGGATATCAAAGACCGAGTTTATGAGAAAAACGCCCGGCATCAAAAAGAGTATCGACGAGCCGATCGCCACGTCGCTAGTGTGCGTAAAGCCGTAAAATACGCCAAGATAAGCGATAAAAGAGACGACAAACGAGACTAGGACGTATTGGATTTTTAAATTTACGCCCATTTTAGCAAGCGCAAATCTAAGGCTATATCCAACAAGCGTCGCAAAAAATACGCAAGCTACCGAGCCCATATCGCCGCCAAAAAGCTTGCAAAACGCCGCATTTGCAAGGCTTATTAAAATAAGCGAGCTTGTGAATTTATTTGCCCCGATGCGCATGACGCCCTCAAACTGCTCTTTGGCCTCCTCTAAGCTCAAATTTTCATCCAAAATCCGCCAACTAAGCGATGAAAGCTCGGAAATGCGGTTAAAACTCACATGACCAAACGGGATCTTTTTTACGTAGGTTCGGCGCAGAGAGTTGTCGGCCGAGTCCATGACGCTAATGGTAAAATACTTCACAAAAATCGTCACGCTAATGTCGTAGCCGTAGTGTCTAGCTATGCGGTCTACGCACTTTTCTACGCGTGCGGTGTAGGTGCCAGCACTCACCATCGCCGTCGTGTAGTCGGCTAGAAAATTTGTTAAGACTTGAATATCAGGCTTTGCGTTCATTTTGGCTAATCTTAAATTTCACAAAAAATAAAATGATTTGCAAAACAAGCATGATTTTCATCACATATTCACTCGCACTATGCATTTTGGCAAATTCAGCCGTCTGTGTCGCATCAACACCCAAATTCTGAGCATAAACTATAAAAGGCGTAAAGAAAAATACAAAACTCAAAGCTAAAGCCAAATTTAAAAAAGCAAGCATTAACATGCTAAATTTTAGTGAAAAAATAAGCTTTTTTCTAAGATCAAATAGCTCGCTAATCATTATAACTATACTTATAAAAAGCAAAATATAATTAAATTTCAAAAATATCTTTGTCATCATTTGACCGCTCATAAAATGCGTAAGTACGCCATCTCCTATGATGCTTTGCGGGAAAAATATGACTGGTGCCACTAAAATACCAAGCGTTAGCTCAGCTCCTATAAGTACTGCCAAAAGCAAAAAATAAATTCCTCTCAAACTCTCTCCTTTATATTTTTAACTTCGCGCAAAAACCTCTATCAAAGCCAGACAAATCTTTGTAAAAACTATACTCAAAACCATTGGCCTCTAAGAATTTTTGCATACTTGCTTTTTGATCGTACCCCATCTCACAAGCAACGTTTTTGATATTACGATCTTTTGCTATAAGAATAATATCTTTTAAGATTTCATCTCCTACTTCACCTCCAAAGAGCGCACTTTCTGGCTCATTTAGTACAAATTTACTAAGTTTATAGCTTCTTGCAATATATGGCGGATTTGAAACCAAAATATCAATATCTTCTAAAATTTCATCCACATAAGAGCAGTTTAAAAATTTGATCCTCCCACCTACATCAAATTTATCTGCATTTTTTTTTGCAAGTATCAAAGCTTTTTCATTGATGTCTGTCGCTACAATATTTGCCTTTGTTTTTAGAGCTAGCATGATACTAATAATGCCGCTTCCTGTGCCTATTTCTGCGATCTTTGGTTCATTATATTCGCGTGAAATTTCCATTACTTTATCCACTAAAATTTCTGTTTCAGGTCTTGGGATAAGCACTCCACTTTCCACGTAAAAATCAAGCCCATAAAAGCTAGCTTTACCAGTTATATATTCAAGAGGCTCGTAGTTTTCATACCTTTTAACTAGAGCGAAATAGCCGCTCTCATCAAATTCATTTTTTTGATTTAAAAATACCCATTCAATGCTCACGTCAAGATAGTTCATAAGCAAAATTTTAGCCACTCTGCTTGGATTTTGACAAAGCGAGCTTAGCCTTAAACTAGCCTCTTTAAGAGCCTCTTCAACTTTCATTTTCTAGCTCGTTTATACGCTCAAAGAGGCTTGGGTGCGAATGATAGACGAACGCATAGATCGGATGGGCCTTCGGGAAGGCCTTGTTTTCGGAGCCTAGCTTTTTTAGCGCGCTTATCATATCGGCTTTGTTTGAGATTTCGCCTGCGAATTTATCGGCGCCAAATTCGTTTGCGCGGCTAAAATACGAGCTCACCGGTGAAAATAAAAATCCGAATATCGGCGAAAAAAGTAACAAAAATACGATCACTCCGCCGCCTCCGCTATGAAGCCCAAGCGCTTGATACGCCGTGTCTGGGATGTTGCCGAATATAAAAAACATCGCAAAAAGCATAACCGCGCTTAGAGCTATCATTTTTAGGATATCTTTGTGCTTAAAATGCCCCAGTTCATGCCCCAAAACGGCGATTATCTCCTCTAGGCTTAGTTTTTTTACGAGCGTATCGAAAAGCACCACGCGTTTAGTCGCGCCAAGGCCGCCAAAATAGGCGTTTAAGCGGTTGTCGCGCTTGCTGGCGTCTATCATAAAAACGCCGCTACTTTTAAACCCGCACCGCGCTAAAAGCCATTCTATACGACTTTTTAACTCGCCCTCTTCTAGCGGCTGCATTTTGTTAAAGATAGGCGCGATGAGCGTCGGGTAGATAAGATTTATCACGAGCGCGACCGCGAAGCTAAGCAAAAACGCCCAAAACCACCAAAAATCGCCCAAAAATCTAATGCAAAGCAGCACCAGCCACACAAACAGCGTGCCGAAAACCAGCGTTAGCGCGAGCGTTTTAAGCAGATCAAGCGCGAAAATTCTAGGCGTTACGTTTGAAAAGCCGAGCTTTTTATCTTTGACGAAGGTTTCGTAGATATTTAGCGGTAGTTCTAGCAGCGACGAAACGAGCAAAAATACCATAACCATAAAGACGTTATCGCCTATATCTCCCGTTTTATAGGCATGCCCCGATATCGCGCCAAGCCCCCAGCACGCCCACATCATAAATATCGCGGCGTGATAAAAAAGGCTTGCTATCTCAAATTTTTGATTGCTTATCGCTGCTGCGGCGGCGGTTTCGTACTCCCCCAACTCTAGCACGACGGCCGGCTTTTTAGCCTCTGCGCGGATAAAGTTTATCTGCAAAATCGACAGCCACGCCTTTGCGGCAACGTAAAAAAAGTAAATACCGAGTAAAAAATAAAACATATTTCTACGTCCTATTTTAAAAAATTATCGTAAAACGAGCTGATAAAAAGCACCAAAATGATAAACGGAACGACAAATTTTATATACCAAAACCAGACATTTATTAGTTTTGCATGCTTTTCACTACCTTGCAAAATTTCTTTTTTTGCATCATCTTTTAGCACCCAACCTACGAATATTGCACACCCAAATGAAGTAAATACAAAAAAAATCGTTGCGCTTATTGCATCATATGCATCAAAAATATTCTTACCAAAAATGCTTACGTGACTTAGTATATTTGTGGCCATCAGCGAAGGCAAATTTCCTAAAACAAATATACCTCCAAGGACTAAAAATATTGCTTTCTTGCGTTTTATCTTAAATTTTTCTTGAAGTGTCGTGATTATTACTTCATATATTGGTAGCGATGTTGTAAGTGCAGCGATCATTAATAGTGTAAAAAACGCAACCGCAAAAAAACCACCAAATGGCATGTGAGAAAAAACAATTGGTAGTGATTTAAATACCAAACTTGGGCCACTATCTGGCGATACACCATAGCTAAAAAGAGAAGGGAAGATCATAAAGCCTGCAAGCACGGCAATTACCGTATTTAAAATACCTGTAATGATAGAAATTTTAACCAAACCCTCATCCTTTTTCACAAAGCTAGAAAGAGTGATCATCACACCAAATCCAAGCGAAAGAGCAAAAAAGACCTGCCCCAAAACATCAACGAAAAGTTTTAAGTTTATCTTTGAAAAATTAGGCGTTAAGTAAAATTTTACGCCTTCTATTGCACCATCAAGTGTGATATTTTTAGCAATCATAATAAGCATTAAAATAAAAAGTAGTGGCATTAAAAATTTCGCTGATCGCTCGATACCGCCGACCGCACCTTGCACCAAAATAGCGTAATTAACCAGCACAAAAACAAGAGTCGCAAAGCTGATAGCAAGTGGATTGCTTACGATATTTTGCTCATAAAACGCACTTGTCTCCTCAAAACTAACCACATGCGAGAGATCAAGCAAACCAAATGAAATTTGGGCGATGTAGTTTAGCACCCAGCCACCAATAACCATATAGTAAGCCATAATGCCAAATGCGCCAACAAGCCCCATCCAGCCAACGATCTGCCACTTTTTGCTGATCTTTTTGCCATTTATCGATCCACAAAAAGCATCCACAGCGTTGCATTTTAGGCGTCTGCCGATCGCATTTTCAGCCAAAATCATCGGTATACCGATCACGATCATTGCGATACAAAACACGAGTACATAGGCGCCGCCGCCGTTTTGCCCGACTAGATACGGAAAACGCCACGTCGCGCCAAAACCGACCGTAGCTCCTGCAACAGCTAAAATGTATGTGAGCCTTGAACTCCAAGATTTTCTATCCATCTTTTTGCCTTTGTGAAAAATAGGGATTATATAAAAAAATTGATTAAATTTTGCTAGCAACAAGCTGTGTTAGGATGCAAGCTCAGTTTTTTGTTAATTTTAAGAAGTTTTACGGATAAATTTTTCTTTTGCGTTTTTATCTTTGTGGACAATTTTAGACGACTGCTTAAAATAAATTTAAAAACTCTGTTAGTGCAAGACGCCAAATTCTACATATCCTTCCATTGCAATGAATAATATCCGGCCCTCCTTGGGACTACAAAAATAGTGATGCTCTGGGATATTTTCAACTATAAATTTTAAAAAATCATAAAAATACTCAGGCGCAAATTTAATCTCTATATTTGTTAAGTTGTCGCCGATGTAGCTTATCTCGCCAATTAAAATTTTACTTTTGATGTTTGGATTTGAGCTGAGAAATTTTTTAATGTCGGCAAAATTTTTATATTCAGCCGTTTTGTAACCTCTTAAATTTTGTAAAACTGGCTTTGAGCCAATGAAAGTAAAATTTTGCTCTATAAACTCCGCTCCATCATTACTCACGCACCACTTATTGCTAAAATTTGATAAAAAAGTAAGCATCTCATCGTCAGCTGAGGTGAAATTTGAAATAGGATTTTTCTGGCTCATTTGTCTCCTTTTTTAAAATTTAGCAAACTGCCCACAATCCTTAAAAACAAAGATCGCATAAAAATTAATGATTAAAATTAGTAAATTTATATTGATTGTGAATAATTTTTTATCGCTAATTCGCACACAAAACTGGTTCAGGCTTTAGCTTCACACTTGGAGCTGTTTTGCTAAAGCTTATGAGATCCTCTGTCGTTTGGATACTAAAAGGTAGGCGTGTGAGGCAGACTTTAAAAATTTCAGCTGCTGCTATTGCGTCATTTAACGCTCTGTGATGGGTATTGTTTATGCCAAGAAGCTCTTTTAGCGAGCCAAGGCCGTATTTTTGCGAAGCAATAGTGCGGCGACTAAGATCGATGGTACAAAGCTTTCTGTTTAGCAACATGCCAAGGCCAATCTCATTTAGGCTATGAGAGATAAAGCCGTAGTCAAAATTTACGTTATGAGCGATAAAAACACTAGTTCCTAGAAAAATTTTAAACCGCTCAAGCACATTTAGTAGATTTGGAGCACCAACTAGATCGCTCGCCTTTATACCGGTTAGCTCGGTGATATTTTCAGGCACCTCATATGCTGCCACAAAGCTTTCAAAGCGCCCTATCTCAACGCCATTTTTCATTTTGATTGCACCTATTTCGATGATCTGTCCGCTCGTCGTACCGCCAGTCGTTTCGATATCAACCACGCAAAATTCCTGCTCGCTAATATCTCTAAATCTCGTGCCAAGCTCGATCTCATTCTCTTCGTTTCTAGTGATGTCAAGCCCAAGAGTTCGCCACATATCAAGGTCGCGCACGTCAATGAGTGATGAAATTTCTTCAATATCGCTAAATCTTAAAATAAACTCATGATAGCTTAAATTTTGCCTAGCTAAAATTTCTATGCTATTTTCTAAACGCTGTTTTTTTGGTTTCAAAACTCAAGCTTTATGGCGCGGATGGCTTGTTCGTAAGAATTTGATGAGAAGATGTAGTTGCCAGCCACTAAGATATCAGCTCCAGCCTCTTCAAGATCAGGCGCATTTAGTCCGTTTACGCCACCATCTACTTCGATCAGACACTTAGCGTTTTTTCGTTCTATCAGCTCTCTTAGCGCCCTTGTTTTTTCAAGCACGACTGGCATAAATTTCTGACCGCCAAAACCAGGATTTACACTCATCAAAAGCACCATATCCACTTCATCTATGATATGCTCGATCGCGCTAACTGGCGTGTGCGGATTTAGCACGATGCCAGGGCCAACGCCGTTTTTCCTGATGTGATCAATAAGCCTCATTGGGTGCTTCTCTTCTTCGATGTGAAAGGTTAGAAATTTTGGCTTTAACGGCAAGAAAAGATCAGCAAAAAACGAGTTATTTTCAACCATCAAATGTATATCAAGTGGCTTTGTAGCTGCCTTTGCAACGGCATTTACCACGACTGGCCCGATGGTTAAATTTGGCACAAAATGCCCATCCATAACATCAACATGCACCAGATCGCACCCAGCCTCGCAAATGGCTCTTATCTCAGCTGCCAAATTTCCAAAATCAGCCGATAAAATACTAGGTGCAACATACATTTCTTCTCCTTACTTGGTTACAAATACAAAGCCTATTTCGTCATCTTTTACATCTAATCTATTCATAATACCTACACTGTTGTGATCGAAAAAAACATCATCAGATGAAATTTTAGGCAAGCTAACTTTTGCTTTTATGCCTTTTTGCCAAAGATGAGTCAAAAATTTATCTGTAATGATACTAAAAATTTGAGAATATCCACTTAAATAATCATTTGAATCATTGCCTTCAGGCATAAAAATAGAGCAAATTTTATCTAATTTATCCTTTTTTACTCCAAATAGCACTCTTGCGTAAATATCACCATAATACTGAACACAAATACGCAAGTAATCGCACTCATCCTCTATGTCAAGCGCACTAACTTTGGTATCAACACACAAAATTTCTTCTTCTGCTAACTGTGAGATAATTTTGCTCGCAATTTGCGTCACATAAGATGAAATTTGAGCAACGTTCTTGTTAATATCTACTGGCTCTGCATCAAAGTCTCTTTTTTTAAGATAAAAAATAGTGTCATCTTTGTAAAAGTCATTTAAATTTTTATAGATAAATATATTTGCATCTTTAAGGTACGTTATTAATTCAATAGATAAATTTGATTCGTTTATGCCACAAAGCGAAATAAATGCACCTGATCTTTTGCTAATGCTAGCAAGTTTGATTAGAAATTTTGCACCCCTTATATTTAAAGCACCAGAAATATTTACCCATAAAATAAAAAATTTATATCCGATTTTTAGCATAATGTCATGAGCTGACATATCAAAATCTTCAATAAAATCTGAGTCCATAAAACTTTTTATGGCATAAACAACGACACCATCTTTTATAAAAGTATCTATCTGATTTTGTCTTAATCTCACATGATTTAGCTGTGACACTGCATAACTATATAAATTCTTTTTTTTATTAAATTCGGTCGCATCTCTAGCCTCAACCACATCAAATGAGCGATTTTTGAGATAATTAGCCAAATAGTGCTTATACTGCTCAGTTGAGTTATAAATGAAAACTTTGTCATTTGCATTGTTTAGAAATTTATTTAAAAACAAGCTCGCAATATTTTCACTTTCAAACATCGAAATATTTAAAATATTCTTAACTGTTCTCATTATCAATTCATAAAAAATTTCATTGTAATCGCAAATCGCAAATACTACGCCAAGCTTTTGCGCTTCTTCGCTTAAATTTTCAATTATTCTACTAAGCCAAATAGGACTAAAAAATGTAACATTTTTTAGTGAAAGCAGTATAGCGCTGATGTCTCGCGATGAAATTTGGTTTATATATTTTTCACTTAATTTTAATGGAACATTCTCTGCTTCCAAAAAACCAAAAGGCCTTATAATTGCCACAGAACCATTAAAAGTTAATTTCATTTTTGTAGAGCTTTTTTAATAAATATAATGGTTTGCATCTCTGGATAAACATTGATATCTAAAATTTTATCAACTCCAAAATCATAAAATTCAGGCCTACTGGACTCATAAGAGAGCAAAATCTCAAAAAAACAAAGCATCTCTTTATCAATATTGCTTAATGATTGTTTGTTCATATTCATTGCTTTTAAAAAAATATCTAAAATATTAAAGCCATATTTTTTTTGCAAAATTTTATTATAGCTTACGTCAGAATACGAAATAACGTCTGACATACAAGATGGAAATTTCGAAAATAAATTCTCACACACTATAATACAGGCAATAGAATACGGAGCAAGTGATAAATAGCTGTATCGTTTTTCTTTAAAAGAATTTAATACTTTTAGCCAATCTGATAAAATTTTAGCATTAAGCTCGATCAAATCAACGATTTTAAAATTAAATACCTTATAAATTTTTGGGGATTTTAAAAATATAAAATAAGAAAGCACTATCGCCCTAAAATTATCAATGCCAAGCATATTTGCTATTACTACCAAATCGTCGCCATCATAAGGAATATCAAATTTTGCACGTTTAAAAATGGAGTTAAAATAAGTTTTAAAAGATGCTATATTTTGTAAAGTAATAACTGCTTCAGTTACATTACCAGCCAATAAAAAACGCTCGACCTTTTCAAAAAGAGTTGGCATCTGTAAAACAAAATCAACATTTTTTTCGATCAACTCTTTACTAAGCATTTTGTATCACTCAAGATTTCTAAATATTTTTTGCTATTTATAATTTATAGACAAAGGCGTTATTTTATCTAGATTATTAATAAAAATCAATTCTTTTAAAAAAGAATCTATTTAAGCATTACTTTTGTTTGTTTTAGATAAAATCAGCAGAAATTTTTGTTTATAAGGAAAAAAAATGTCAAAAAGATGTGCGATAACAGGCAAAGGACCGATGATAGGCAACAATGTGAGCCACGCTAACAATAAAACTAAAAGAAGATTCTTGCCAAATCTTAGAACGATTCGCGTTACACTAGAAGATGGTACTACAAGAAAGATAAAAGTTGCTGCTTCTACTCTAAGAACGATGAAAAAACAATCAAACTAAGAATATAAAATGAAGAGGAATTTATGTCTTTTCTCTCAAGACTTTTAAAATTCCTCAACTGGTCAAACTCTACAAAACCAGAAATAAGCCTAGATACTGAGCTTTACGAACAATTAAAACCTTTTAGATTTCCACTAATTTCAGTCGTATTACTGTTACTTTTTGGAACATTAGGTTATGTCTTAATAGATAATTTCTCACTAATAGATGCCTTTTACCAAGCTGGCATGACTTTTACAACAGTTGGTTTTACCGAAGTTGCTCCAATAACTCCAAAGGGCAGAATTTTTACTATCACGTTTATACTTATTGGTTTTATTATATTTACACTATCGATTGGTATTGTGGTTGAGGTTTTAAAAAGAGGCACATTAATTAGCATTTTAAAGGAACGACGCATGCTTTATAGGATCGCAAGACTAAAGAATCACTTCGTTATTTGTTATCACAATCTATACACAATCGAACTTAGTGCTCAATTTCGCGAAAATCATATACCTTTTGTAGTGGTCGATGATAGAGAAGATATCGCAGAGCTAGCTCAAATTTATAAATATCCATATTTCATAAAGGCTCAGCCACACACACAAATTGCCTTTTTGAAAACACATCTATCAAGCGCAAAAGGACTTATAACTCTTAGCTCAAATATTGCTGATAACATCGCCCTTATAGCATCTGTAAGACTTTATGAAAAAGAGATAGGTCGTAGAAAGCCTTATCATATCATCACGAATGCAGAGACAGAAGACGATACGCAAAGATTAAAAAAATTAGGCGCTGACAATGTGGTAAGCCCATCTCGCTTAGTCGCACAGCGGTTAAGTGCTATGAGCGTAAGGCCGGACATGGAAAATTTATTAGAGCAGTTTTTGTATACAAAAAATTCACCTATCGATATAGAAGAAATTCTTGTGCCTGATTATTCTTGGATAAGATTTAAAAGATTAAAAGAAACTCATCTACGAAATATAACAAATGCAGACATAGTGGGCATTAGAGATATAAATAATAATTTTGTGCCAATGCCAAATGGTGACACATTAGTAGGAACAGGATCAAAGCTTCTAGTCATCGGTACCGTTGATGGAATACGTCTAACCAAGCGCGTTGTAAAAAGCAAACATAAACCTGAAGAATTCAAATACGTATAAAATAAATTTTTCTACTCGCTCTTTTTAAAAATTTAAGCAATAGCTTAGCACCTTTTTTATATCCAAGCATTTACAAAGTCTTGATAAAATTTCTCAAATTTTTATAGGAGCCGATATGTTACATGAATATACAGACCTTATAAATGAGCTAAAGAAAATAGATGCTCGTTTTGCTGCTCTTTGCAAAAAGCATGATGAACTAAATAAAAAAATAGACGACAATCTGGAAAAACCATCTGAGATTGATAATTTAAAAAAAGAGAAGTTAAAACTAAAAGACGAAATTTATGTTCAAATTTTAAAGCATAAAAAGTAAGAATAAATTTATCTAATCTTTGAGATTAGATAATAAATTCTGGCTCAAATTTTGTCCCATTTACCCTGACAACTCTTGCAGGTATGCCAACGACAGTTGCGTTTGCTGGGACATTTTTTAGCACGACCGAGTTTGCGCCGATCTTGGCATTTTCGCCGATCGTTATGGCACCTAGTATTTTCGCGCCAGCTGCAATAGTCACGCCATTTTTTACAGTTGGGTGCCTTTTGCCACACTCTTTTCCGGTGCCTCCAAGCGTTACTTGATGATACATCATTACATCATCGCCTATCTCAGCTGTCTCACCGATAACCACGCCCATGCCATGATCTATGAAAAATCTCCTACCGATCTTTGCTCCGGGATGGATCTCGATGCCTGTTAAAAATCTTGCAATTTGCGAGATGAGTCTAGCTAGAAAAAAATGCTCTTTTTTATATAAAAAATGAGAAATTTTATGAAACAAAACCGCATGGATGCCAGGAGTGTTTATAAGTATTGCCAAAAAGCAACACTTATGTACCGATGGGTCTTTTTCATGAACAGTTTGAACTAGCTCCTTTAGACTATCCCACATATTTTTATGCTCCGTAAAGCTCTGTACTTAGGTATCTCTCGCCGTTATCTGGAGCTATGAAAAGTACTTTTTTGCCAGCACCAAGTCTTTTAGCCACTCTTTTTGCAGCCACGTAAGCAGCACCACCGCTTATACCTATCATGAGTCCATCACTTTTTGCGATTGCTCTAGCTGCGTTTAGTGCGTCATCGTTGCTTACTTTTTCTACTTCGCTAACTAGGCTCATATTCATAGTATTTGGTAAAAATCCAGCTCCAATGCCTTGAATTTTATGTGGTCCTGGGTTGCCACCACTTAAAACCGGCGATGCTTCAGGCTCAACTGCGATGATCTTAGTATCATAGCCCTTTTCTTTTAAAATCTTTGCTACGCCACTTATTGTACCACCTGTGCCAACACCAGCTACAAATGCATCAAGCTTACTAAAATCAGCCACAATTTCAGCAGCTGTTGTTAGTTCGTGAGCTTGTGGGTTATACTTGTTTTCAAACTGGCTTAGCATTATATGATTTGGCTGAGCTGCTAGCTCTGTAGCTCTTGCGATCGCTGCTTTCATACCACCAGACGCTGGAGTAAGCTCAAGCTGTGCACCATAAGCAGCCACTATTTTGCGTCTTTCGATACTCATGCTCTCTGGCATGCAAAGTATCACTTTAAAACCAAGTGCAGCACCGCACATCGCTACACCAATGCCAGTATTTCCGCTCGTTGGCTCAACGATAGTATCACCATATTTTAGCGTACCGTCAGCTAGCATTTTAGTTATCATATTAAATGCGATCCTATCTTTTACAGAGCCACCTGGGTTAAAAAACTCTAATTTTACATAAATTTCGGCTTCATCAGCACCTGTTTTTATCTTTACAATAGGTGTATTACCAATCGTTTTAACGATGTTATCGTAAATCATCACTCCTCCTAAATTAAATAAGATAAATTTTGTGTAAATTTAGCACAGAATTTTAAAATAGATTATAAAAAGCCCCAATCTTTGGCAAATTTATAAAGAGTTGTTACATATTAGTAGTTTAATTTTTAATGCTGCTTAATATTTTTTGACCATTTTGGCTTAAAATTTTACCTTTGAAATTCTCTTTGCAAAACTCCAAAATAAGAGTGTGGTAGAGTTTTAAAATTTCAACCTCATCAAATTTCTCGCTATCAAGAATTTTATAAATTTCATCATAATCAAGCGAGCTAAACCACTCAGCCGCCTCGTCGTAGCTCTCAAAAGTGTAGTCAAAATACGCCATTATCCTAAGCGCGTAAGCATCGACGACCATGTAAGGTTTACCACAAGCATAAGCAAGTATCGCATCGCAAGTCTCGGCTCCAACACCTTTTACACTTATGAGCCACTCACGGCTGGCATTTTCTTTAAAATTTTCAAAGCCCTCAAATTCATTTTTTATAGCTAAGCAGAGCATTTTTAGACGTTTTGCCTTTGTGTTATAAAAGCCACTTGGCTTTATAAGCGTGGCAAGCTCGCTGTTTTCAAGAAAACAGATGCCTTCTAAACTATCTTTGCCAGCATTTTTTAGATTATTTAATGCTTTTTCTACGTTTTTCCAGTTGGTATTTTGTACCAAAATAGCACCCAAAATAACCTCAAAAGTACCCTCGCTTGGCCATTTTAGCTCATCAAAATTTTTGTTTTTGTGATTAAACAAGGTTAAAAATAGATCAGTTGATCTCATTTTAAATTTTCTTTAAAAGTTAGATAAAACTGCTTTGCCGTCCTGCCACTTCTGCTGGCTCTTAGCGTGGCAAAATTTTTAGCAAGCGTATGAAGCTCCTCTTTGTCACCTATGTAATCCTTAAAGTAAAAATCAACCATTTTTAGATACTCATCGTAGTTGCCTTGATAAAAGCTGATCCAAAGGCCAAAGCGATCTGAGAGAGAAATTTTCTCCTGAGCTGCGTCGCTGTAGTGGATTTCGCCGTCTATTAGCTCTGAGTTTTCATTTTCACTTTTAAACTCGCTTATTAGATGTCTGCGGTTTGACGTGGCGTATAAAAGGACGTTTTTTGGTGGCTTTTGGATAGAGCCATCCATGATAGGCTTTAGAAATTTATACTCATTGCTACCATTTTCAAAGCTTAGATCGTCGCAGAAAATGATAAATTTAAACTCGCTCTTTCTGATCTCATCAATGATGTCGCCAAGGTATTTTAGATCTTCGCAGCCGATCTCAATGATGCGAAGTCCCTCTTTATAAAACTTAGTAAAAACAGCCCTTACAAGGCTTGACTTGCCACATCCTCTCTCGCCCCAAAGAAGCACGTGATTTGCATCCTTACCTTCTATAAAATTTAGAGTATTTTTTAGCAAAATTTCTTTTTGCTTTTCTAACCCATAAAGTGAGTCAATATCGACAAAATCAATATCATCAACTGGTTTTAGCATGCCTTTTGTACTTTTATAAATCGCTGCGTATTTCACACCCCAATCTATCACTTCTTATCCTTTCTTAGATAGACCAAAATTTCAGCCAAAACATCGTCATCGTCCTTGCTACGTGACTTTAGCCTGATCTTCTCATCATCATTTTTTGTTATTAGTATATTTTGTTCGCTATTTGAGATCGTTTTTATACCAGCTTTTAGGGCTAAAATTTTGACGATGATGACATCTAAAAACTGCTTTGTAAACGTATCTATTTTGCCAAATCTATCCTCAAGCTCGCTTTGTATCTCATAGACCTCGGCTACCTCTTTACACTTGCTAAGGCGCCTGTAAATTTCAAGCCTTAACCTATCTTCTCTTATAAATTCTTGATTTAAAAAGGCGCTCACACTAAGCTTTAGATCGATCTTGTCAAGCTTTGCGGAGTCTTGATTAAGAAGCTTGTTTATCTCATCTTCTAGCATCTTTAGATATAGCGAGTAGCCGATAGCCTCGATGTGGCCGCTTTGCGCCTCGCCGATGATGTTGCCACCACCTCTTATCTCAAGATCGTGATAAGCTAGAACTGAGCCAGCGCCCAAAAATGAGTTGCCCTCAAGTGCGACAAGTCGTTTTAGAGCGTCTTTACTAATGGCATCTTTATCTTCTACCAAAAAGTAGCAATAAGCCTGCTTGTCGCTTCTACCCACGCGTCCGCGGAGCTGATGCAGGTCAGCCATGCCAAATTTATTAGCATTTTCTACGATTATGGTGTTTGCATTTGGCAAATGAATGCCGCTTTCAACGATGCTGGTGCAAAGCAGCAAGTCATACTCGCCTCGCTCAAATTTCATCATCTCATCTTCAGTGACTTTTGCATTTACCTTTGAGTGAAGTATCAAAATCCTAAGCTTTGGCAAAATTTTTCTTAGCTCATTTGCTGTCTGCTCGATGTCTGCGATGTGGTTGTGGATGTAAAAGGTCTGCCCACCGCGTCTTAGCTCACGCATGATCGCCTCTTTGACAACCTTTTTGTCCCACTCTCTCACGCTTGTTCTCACATCTAGCCTCGAGCTTGGCGGAGTGGCTAAAATGCTATATGTTTTTATCTTGCTAAGCGCCATATTTAGGCTTCTTGGTATCGGCGTGGCGCTCATGCTTAAGATGTGTGAGTGCTGAGAAATTTCTTTTAGTTGCTCTTTTTGTTTAACGCCAAATTTATGCTCCTCATCAACGACGATAAGCCCTAAATTTTCAGCCTTTACGCCAAGAAGCGCATGCGTACCCACGCAAACTATGGGCTCATTTTCTTTTAGCGCTTTTTGCAGGCTTGATTTTTCTTTGGCACTTGAGAAGCGATCTAGCCTAAAGACCTTTATGCCAAATTTGCTAAATCTCTGGCTTAACGTCTTGAAGTGCTGCGAGCTAAGAAGCGTAGTTGGCACAAAGAAAAACGCGCTAAAGCCTGATTTTATGCAGGTAAATATGGCATTCATCGCAACTTCGGTCTTGCCAAAGCCAACATCTCCGCTAAGCAGCCTGTCCATCACCTTGCCGCTTTTTAGCTCATCTTTTATATCATTTACCGCTTTTTGCTGGTCGCTCGTATATGAAAAGCCAGCGTCTTGGACGAAATTTAGATAAGAGATATCCTCTTTTTGCAAAATTTTACCAGCGATTAGCTCCCTTTTTGCCGCCATCGCTACGATCTTTGAAGCGATAGCAAAGAGTTTTTCTCTAACTTTTTCTTTTATCTTGGCAAAATTTGCCTTGCCTAAGCGATCAAGCACCGCCATAGAGCCATTTTGCGCGATGTAGCGATCTATCAAATTTAGATGCTCAACTGGCAAAAGAAGCTTGTCATCATTTTGGTAGGCAATAACCACAAATTCCTTCGTCGCGCCCAAAACCTTGATCTTTTCAAGCCCCAAAAATCTGCCTATACCATAATCTTCATGCACGACGTAGTCATTTACTTTTAGCTCATCGACAACGAGGCTTGAGCGCTTAACTCGCCTTTTTTTCTCAAATTTATTTAGTGATACTACGATCTTGTCGTTTGAGGTTAAATTTACTACAAGGGGCGAAATTTCAAGTTTTACGTTTGCAAAGCCATCAAGCTCATAACCCTTAAAAAGCCCCTCATTTCTTGAAAGAACGGTTATGCTTTTGCTCTTATTTAGCTCAAAAAAGTCAAAATTTAAAGTAACTTCTAAGTCTTTATAGACCTTTGGCTCAGGCAAAATTTCAATGCCCTTAAATTTCTCCTCAGGCACATCATAAATTTCAAAATCGATTTTTTTAACAAGTTTTGAGTCAAATTCTTTTAAATAGTCACTAAAGCTATCTATCGCCCAAAATCCAAGCGAATTTAGATCACTCACCAAGGCGTCACTTTGCATATCCTCGATCTTTTGGCTAACTTTTTCAAACTCATCTTTGCTCAAATTTGCGATAAATGGCACGATCTCGGCTTCGCTTAGCTCATTTTTGTTGCTAATTTGCGTGGTGGTGTTATAATTTCTTATGCTCTCCACCTCATCGCCAAAGAGTAAAATTCTAACAGGATCGTCCATATTTACGCCATAAATGTCGATCACTTCGCCGCGAATGCTAAACTCGCCAACGCTCTCAACGATATCGACGCACTCGTAGCCAAATCGTATGAGCAAGTCGGCAAATTCGCTTAAATTTAGATTATCTTTTAGCTTGATCGTTGAGCTCTCTAAGTTTTTTTGCGTTGGAAGTGGGTTTAAAAGCGTGCTAAATGGGCTTATGATGATCTTTTTGCCATCAAATTTATAGTATTTGCTAAGAACGGATGAAATTTCAAAGAGCTCTTCGTTAAAGCTTCTTAGATCATCGCCCTTTTTAGCTCTAAAATCAGGTAGTTTAAATGCGCTAAAGCCAGCAAAACTGGCCGCATCAGCGCAGAGTGCCGCTTCTTTGTCATCTTCGCAGATGAGAATTTGTGGGGCGTGTGTTAAAAGATACTCATAGACCTTTGCTTGCATAGTACTCTTTTAAAAAGGCTTCGGCCAGGTGAAACGAGCCAAATGCTAGGTAAATTTTGCCGTTTTTTGCCTCTTTTATATCATTCATATCGCTTAGCTCAAACTCTCTATGCGAAATTTCAAGCTCGTTTAGTGCTTTGTTTATGAGCTCTCCGCCAAGCTCTCTGCCCTCGCAGTGGTAGTGATAAAGTAGCACGTCCTCAATGACTGGCTTTAGAGCTGCCAAAACTGCCTTGAAATCTTTATCTAAAAATGAGTTATAAACTAGCGTTAGCTTCTTGCCGCTAAACTCTTCTTGGCTAAATTTCTTAGCCACAGCCTTAGCGCCAAGCTCGTTGTGACCGACATCCACGTATAAATTTGAAGCGATCTTTTCGCATCTGCCACGAAGCGATAAAGCGCCAAGCTTTTTGATATCTATGCTGCTATCTAAAATTTTAGCTGCTGCGTAGGCTAGAGTTAAATTTGAGCGTAAAAACTCTGGTAGATTAAATTTATCTGCGTAGTTTGCGATCTCGTTTAAATTTTCTTTGGTCAAAATTTCTCTTGGAAAGCTCAGAGTTGCGCCTTTTTCGCTTGCGATCTCTTTTGCGATAGCCACACTTATCTCGTTCATATCATCATTTAAAATAGCTCTTTTGCCCATGGCTTCAAATTTCGTGCGTGAAATTTCTTCTAAGCTATTTCCCAGTATCGCCGTGTGATCAAAGCCGATCGGAGTAAAGATGCTTAGCTCTTTTTCAAAGACATTTGTCGCATCCAGCACACCGCCCATGCCAGCCTCGCAAACAAAGTAGTCACAACCCTCAAAAAGTACCGCAGAAAGCAGTGTCATATACTCAAAATAGCTAGTTTTTACCTTATACTCGTCGCTTAAAAGTCCTTGCAAACGCTCATGAGCTGCCTCTAAAATTTCATCGCTAGCAACCTCACCATTTAGCCAAAATCGCTCGTTAAATTTAAATATATGAGGGCTTGTGTAGTGCCCTACTTTTGTACCATTTTGGCTTAAAATTTGCGCTAAAAAGCGGCCAGTGCTACCTTTGCCATTTGTGCCTATTATGTGAATAATCTTAAATGGCTTTATATGCTCTTTTATAGTCGCATACGCTCTAATAATCCTGCCATAGTCAATCTCTTTATAGTAAAGTGGTTTGCCATCAAGAAATTTAGCTAGGCTCATTTTTCCTCGATTATCTTTGGCATTACTTGATTTCTACCATTTTCTTTTGAGAGATAAAGCATCTTATCAGCAGCCTCAAGCGTCATTGTCTCACTTAAATTTGCACTTCTTGTCGCTATGCCAGAGCTGATAGTAACCTTAATACGCTCATTTTTATAGATAAATTTAAAATTTTCTATCATGCTTCTTAGCTTATCTCCAAATTTAACACTATCTTTTAAGCCAGTACTTGGAAGCAAGATTACAAATTCTTCACCGCCATATCTACCAACGAAATCAACCTTTCTAGCGTTTTTCTTAAGCACTTGAGCCACTGCTGAAAGAATAACATCTCCAGCCTCATGCCCATAAGTATCGTTTATGCTTTTGAAATGATCAATATCAACAAAGCAGATAGAATAATCAGTCCCATAGCGTTTATATGCCTCTTCGATGCGTTGAATCTCGTTCATCAAAGCACGCTTAGTAGATACTTTTGTCAAAAAGTCCTCTTTACTCTCCAACTTAGCTTCCTCAAGCTCTTTTTCAAGGCTGTTCACTCTATTTTGAAGCTCTAAGATAGTAGCTTGCCTATTGTGCATCTCGATACCAAGCTCTTTGCTCTCGATCTCCAAAGCACCAGCGATCTCAATAAGCATGCTTCTTACTTGATCAATGCTATTTGTATTTAAATTTACATTTTTAAGATCATTTTTAATGCTTTTTACTTTATCGGAACTACTTTGCGAGCTAACTGCAATATCAGAAATTCTCTCGCTTATATTTTGCAAGACATTATTTAGCGAACCAACTTTTTCTATGATCTCTGTTCTATCTTCTTCTATTCTGCGATCAACAAATGCCTTTACCTTTTCTTGAAATTCTTTGCTATTTAAGGTTTTAGGATTTTGCTTCAAAGTACTTCTTATCGTGCTAAGCTCTTCATCAAGATCCTTTGTAATAGAAGGCTCAAGAGTAAGGCTTAAAAGCTGAATCAAAACATCCTCTTCATCATCTTCATCTTTTTGTGTAAGAAATTTTTCAAGTTCAGAACTCATTGTCTTTAAATCATCAAAATTTCTAACACCATAATATTTCAAAAATTCTAAAAATTCAGTGTCGTAAGAGCTAACAAAGTCAAACCATCTAAGGCACATTTCTTCAAGATTTTTCTCATCATATCTTCTAGCAAGCAGTTGCATACTTTGCTCTGCTAAGCTTTTTGCATCTTTATTGTGAAGCATTGAGATTGCTTGGAGAATTCTTCTAGCAAATGCATTTAGTGACTGTAGTTTTTTGTCATCAGCCATAAGGCTTGCTCCTTGTTGAGCACCTCTAGAGAGCCTAGCAGTCATAAAAGCGACAAACTCATCGACCGTCTTTATATGAAGGCTTAGGGCTTGATTTTTATATTCATCACCAAGCCTTGAGATATATTTTTCTATCTTTTTACTCTCTTCAGTTGTAAAGCCATATTTTTTAGAAATTTCATTATAGACTTCAGTGTAATTCTCTGGCGTTAGCATCAAATGACGATCTTTGATCTCATTTAAGGCTTCCTTGACTATTTGACTAACGGTTACTGCTGCCATTTCTATATCCTTTTACCGCTAAACTTGCGATATACTCATCAAAGGCCTCTTTTGATGCCTCTTTGATAGCTTCGTATTTTTGAGTATCACTAAGAACGCTGTCAGCAAATCTTACATCTTTTTGACGTCTTGCGACACTAAAGTCATACTCGCCAGTGGCTGGAATATCAACCACGCTACCATCTTTAAATTTAGTCTTATAATTTAAGCTTAAATGTGCTTTGTATGACGTAATGTAGCCAAACTCATCATAAATGATCGCTTCGTAATTTAAATCTTTTACCGAAATAATTATCGAAGTATCAGCACTCTCTTTGCTTGATAAATTTTTATTTAGCCTTGCAACCATGCCCTCTTTTACAGCATCCTTTATCCAAACACTATTTTTTGGCTCTTCTTTACTGATAATCACATCAACGTAAATTTTATCGCCAACTAGATCATGTGTGATCTTTGAAACTGGTTTATAACCACATCCGCAGATAAATATCGCAATAAAAAACGCTAAAAAATATCTCAAAATTTATCCTTTAATGACAAAATTTACTAATTTGCCTTTTATATAAATCTCTTTTAAAATTTCTTTTCCTTCAAGCCATTTAGCTACGTTTTGCTTAGCTAGCTTTAAAATTTCACCCTCACTCTCGCTCGCTACCACTTCAAACTCAGCCCTTTTTTTGCCATTTACCGTAACTGCAAGAGCGATGCTATCTTTTACAAAAACCTCTTCTTTTACGTCTATTTTTGTGAAATTTTTTCTACCAAAAAGCTCTTCACTAAGCTCATTTGCGATATGCGGCACGATAGGCTCAAGTAAATTTAAGATAATAAAAAAGCCCTCAGCATTTACATCTTCGTTATCCTGCGCATTTATGGCATTTAATGCCTCCATGCAAGCAGCGATCAATGTATTAAAAGCAAATGTGTCGCCAAAAACCTCGGTTGATTTTTTAAGTGCTTCATAAATTTTTAGCCTTGCAAATTTCTCATCTTTGTTTAAGCTTTCGTGATCTATCTCAGGCAGCTTGTCTATCTTTTTGATAGCTTGTGCCTTCTCCCAAAGCCTATTTAAAAACCTAAATGCACCCTCAACTGCACTGTCATTCCACTCAAGCTCTTTTTGAGGAGGTGCTGCAAAAAGGATAAAGAGCCTCGCCGTATCGGCACCGTATTTATTAATAATATCGTCAGGATCTACGACATTGCCCTTACTTTTGCTCATCTTTTTGCCATTTTTTAAGACCATGCCTTGAGTTAGCAAATTTTCAAATGGTTCATCGTCTCTTAGATAGCCTAGATCTCTTAAGACCTTTTGGAAAAATCTAGCGTATAAAAGGTGCAAGATCGCATGCTCGATGCCGCCGATATACTGATCTACATTCATCCAGTAGTTTACACTCTTTTCATCAAGCGCTTTTTGCTCCCAACTCTTCTCATCGCTTGCAAATCTAGCAAAATACCAGCTACTCTCCACAAATGTATCCATCGTATCAGTCTCTCTGAGCGCGTCTTCGCCGCATTTTGGACACTTTGTAAATTTCCAAGTTGGATGTTTATCAAGTGGGTTGCCCTCGCCTGTGATCTCAACATCTTCAGGCAGTGCAATAGGCAAATTTTCCTCTTTTTCTGGCACTACGCCGCAGCATTTGCAGTGCACAACAGGTATTGGCGCACCCCAGTATCTTTGGCGAGAAATTCCCCAGTCTCTTAGTTTGTAGTTTGTGATCCTTTTGCCAAGACCATCTTTTTCAAATTTTTCTATTATAAAGCTTTTGGCATCTTCTGAATTAAGACCATTTATCAGCTCAGAATTTATAGAAACACCATACTCAGAGTATGCTTTAAAGCCATCACTCTCACCATCAAGTGGCTTTACGACTGGTTTTATGGATAGATTAAATTTAGTTGCAAACTCAAAGTCTCTTTGATCGTGAGCAGGTACAGCCATGATAGCACCGCTGCCGTAATCAGCTAGGATAAAATTTGCAACCCAAACTGGGATCTTTTCATTTGTGAGCGGATGAACGACGTAAATTCCCAAAAACTCTCCGTCTTTTTCGCTCGCTTGACGCTCTCTTGGGCTTTGATTGAGTATTGCTTTTATCTTTGCCTTTTTATTTTCATCAAATTTGGCTTTTTCAAGTAGTGCTTTTACAATAGGATGCTCTGGCGAAAGGGCTGTGTAACTAACGCCGTAAATCGTATCAGCTCTTGTAGTAAACACTTCAAAGCCATCAAATTTACCACCTAAAGCCTCTTTTGAAGCCTCATCAAGATAAAATTTAAACTCCAAGCCGTAGCTTCTGCCGATCCAGTTTTCTTGCATTGTAATTACTTGATTTGGCCATTTGCCTTCAAGAAGCTTCAAATCGTCAAGTAGCTCGCTAGCGTATTTTGTGATGTTAAAGTAATATCCAGGAAGCTCTTTTTGTACAACATCATTACCGCATCTCCAGCATTTGCCATCCTCCACCTGCTCGTTTGCAAGCACAGTTTGATCGTATTCACACCAATTTATAATTGCATTTTTTCTATAAACAAGCCCTTTTTCAAACATCTTTATAAAAAAGCTTTGCTCCCACTTTGTGTAAAGTGGGTCAGATGTAGCTAAAATTCTCTTTTTAGAAAATGAAAAGCCAAGGCTTGCTAGCTCTTTTTTCATATAGTCGATATTTTCATAAGTCCAAATTTTAGGGTGAATTTTATGTTTTATGGCTGCGTTTTCAGCTGGCATGCCAAAGCTGTCAAAGCCAATAGGATGAAGCACGTTGTAGCCGTTTTTTCTATATGACCTAGCCAGCGCATCGCCGATAGAGTAGTTTCTTACATGCCCCATATGTATGCGTCCACTTGGATATGGAAACATGCTTAGGATATATTTTTTCGGCAAGCTTAGGTCATCTTTTGGTTCAAATTCTTCATTTTTATCCCAAATTTCTTGCCATTTTTTTTCTATCTTTAAAGGCTCATATTTTCTCTTTTCAGCCATTTTTTCTCCTAAAATTCTTCTTGAGCTTTACTTGATTCTATTAAAACCAAGGCTAGTGAAAATATATTTGCAATGACTGCGCCAATAGCTAATGAATAGCTAAGTGTTATATTTTCAGAGACTTGCAAAATAACAAAAGCTGGTATAAGGTGTAAATCAGCAACCAGCGAGCTTGCAAAAAGCTCAGCTGAGAGTAAATTTTTAACACCGATCTTAAGTAGCGTTGAAACCAAATTTATACTAGCTGCCACAAAAAGGGCGATCTCGTTTTTATCATATAAAAATTCTGCCGTAGTCGTAAGACTCATCAATGCAAAAAATATGTAGATAACTTTTCCCCAGTTCATTATCCCTCCTTACACAACGCCTTTCTCAAACATAGCACGCTCTTTTTCACGCTCTTTTTTTATCTTTTGCTTTTCAGTCTCTCTACTTCTAAAATGCTCGATGCTAAATTTAAACCAGATAAGAAACGGCGAAGAGATGTAGATCGAACTGATCGTTCCTATGACAATACCAACGATAAGAATAAATGAAAATCCATGTATCATATCTCCACCAAATAAAAATAACACAAGAACTGTCATCATAGTAGTTGCTGAAGTTAAGATAGTTCTTGAAAGCGTAGCAGAAACTGACTCATTGATAACACCCTCGATATCAGTTCGCTTGCTCTCTTTTATGCCTTCTCTGATCCTATCAAAGATAATAATCGTATCATTTAGAGAGTAGCCAAGCACCGTTAAAACGGCAGCTAGCGTATCCAAATTTACATCAATATTAAATAGCGAAATAGCACCGACAGTTATAACTATATCGTGAATTTCAGTTGCGATCGCAGCAAGCGCAAAACGCCACTCAAACCTAAATGTGATGTAGATCAATATACCAATTAGTGAAATTCCAAGAGCCATCAAGCCTTTTTCTCTAAGCTCGTCGCCAACCTTTGGTCCAACGATATCAACGCGTCTTACTTCAAAATTTCCAGTATCTTTTAAAATTTTTTTTATCTCAGTGCCGATATCGCCAGTTAAATTTGAGCTTGAACCTGAAAATCTAATAACCACCTCATCGTCACTTCCAAACTCAGTAACAGAGGCGTTTTTAAGCACTTCATTTGTGCCAAAAGCATCACGAATTTTATCAAGTGGTGCTTTGGTGTCGTATTTTAGCTGAATAAGCGTACCGCCAGAGAAATCAATGCCGTAGTTTAACCCCTTTGTAGCAAGTAAAACGATAGAGCCAACAAATAAAAATATAGAAAATGCTAGTGAAGCAAATCTAAAACGCATAAAATCATAAACTTTTGCTTTAGTAAAAATTTGCATCATTAGCTCCTTTTATAACCAAACCAAAGTCTGGTATTTCTACTTTTTTCTATCTTGTCCATAGCAGCGTCAAACATGCCATGAGTACCAAGTATAGCTGTTAGCATAGAAGCCATGATACCTATTGCCATTGTTACTGCAAAGCCTTTAACTGGGCCAGTGCCATAAGCGTAAAGCACCGCAACTGTAATGATAGTAGTTAAGTTTGAGTCAATAATCGCGCTCATAGCATGCTCATAACCCTTTTGCACAGCTGTTCTTATCGCCACACCCTCACGCAAAAGCTCACGTATACGTTCATTTATGATGACATTTGCATCAACAGCCATACCGATCGTTAGCACGATACCAGCCATACCAGGAAGTGTAAGCGTTGCTCCAAAAAGTGCCATAACAGCTACTAATATAACGACGTCTGCAACTAGTGCGATATTTGCAAAAATTCCAGAAATTCCATAATAAACTAGCATAAATAACACGACTAAGATAGATCCAGCAGCAAGTGCTACCATACTTTGGTTGATACTCTCTTGTCCCAAAGATGGGCCAACGCTTCTTTTTTCCAGCATCTTAACAGGGGCTAAAAGCGCGCCACTTCTAAGGGCGATCGCTACATCGTGAGCCTCATCAAGGGTAAAGCCACCACTTATCTGACCACTACCGCCACCTATTCTTTCATTTATAACAGGAGCTGAATAAACCTTCCCATCAAGCACAATAGCAAGCCTTTTGCCAACATTTGCACCGGTAAAATCACCAAAAATTCTAGCGCCTTCTGAGTTAAGAGTGAAATTTATGATCGGTAGGTTATTTTGCTGAGAAAATGCAACCTTTGCATCAGTTAGCATCGAGCCATCAAGCACTGGGATATTTTTAACGACATATTTTACACGGTCATTTTTAGCATCTTTAAAGATCACATCGCCGTAGCTTTCAGCTTCAGCCTCACTCATTGTATTAGCCTGATCTTGTCTTTTATCATCAACTGCCATAAGCTGCAAGTGAGCAGCCTTTGCGATAAGATCTCTTGCTCTTTGTTCATCCTCTTCAGTCTTTATGCCAGGAAGCTCAACTAGGATATTGTCTTTGCCTTGTCTGGCAACAGTTGGCTCAGCTAGACCAAACTGATCGAGTCTGTTTCTAATAGTTTCAACAGCTTGCGAGATCGCATACTCGATCGTATCCGTTCTTTCTTGCTCGGTTAAAGATATGCTGTAATTTAAACCATCTTTTTTGATATCAAGCCCCTTTATCTCAGCTAGTGCTTTATCTACTTTTGGAGCTTCGTCGCCATCAAGGAGAGTAAAGTCAATGTTCTCTTCTTTAATCTTAAATTTATCAATTAACACATCTTCTTTTTTAGCATAATAATTTATACTTCCGGCTATTGATTTTATTTTTGAGTGAATAGCTTCGCTCGTTTCAACACCAAGCAGCATATGAAGGCCGCCTTGAAGATCAAGGCCAAGTGAAATTTTAGCTCCGCTTTGTGTTTGAAAAAAAGATGGTACCGAAAAGCCAAAACCAAAAATCAAGGCTAATATTAAGATAATTAGCCTATATGTGACTCTTGCGTTACGCATTATTTATCTTCGATCTTTTTAGCTACAAACTCGCGTGCTATGCGAACGATTACATCATCGTTAAGTTTAACTTTGATAAAATCATTTTCGGCTTTAATCACTTCGCAGATAAGTCCGCCATTAGTTATTATCTTATCACCTTTATCAAGAGCTGCGAGCATTGCTGCATGGGCTTTTTGTTGTTTTTGTTGAGGTCTAATAACCAAAAAGTAAAATATGGCGAAAAGCACAACAAGAGGTAGTAATGATGTTAAAAAATCAGCGTTTTGCATGGATTTCCTTATTTGTAAGATTTTTAAATGGGCATTTTAGCACTAAAATTATAATAAAAGCCTTTGTCGGTGCTTTTTTACTTTCTAATTTCATTTTTTTAGCTATGGCTGAAAATCAAATTTTAAATTTCATCTCACCTTTTCTCACGCTAGCTGGAATTTACATCATCATAAATTTAAGCAGAGCTGGCTTTTTCGCAGCTGGATTTTTCACTGGGATTTTGTGGTTTTACTGGATTGGCTTTAGTTTTATCTACTACGAGCTTGTCTGGCTTATCCCATTTGTCATCCTCTTTGTAGCCCTTGTTTATGGACTTTTGTTTTGGATAGCCTCTTTTCCAAGCTTTGTGGCACTAAGAGCCGTTTTGCTATTTTTAATAAGCTACGTGCATCCATTTGGCTTTAACTGGTTTAACCTTGAAGCCACGCTTGTTTTAGGCGTTTTTGAGCCAAATACTAGAGGGCTTATATTTATATTTTTAGCAGCCATTTCTTTGAGTTTAAAAGGTAAATTTTTAAAATTTGGCCTAGCTTTTATCTGTCTGATTGCTGCTTTGCAGTTTAAAAGTGACGAGGCAAAAACTCTGCCATTTGACGTGGAGCTAATAAACACCGATGTCGCTCAAAGGGTGCGCTGGGATAAAAGCTTACGCATGAAATTTACAAATGAAAATTTAGACTTGATAAATAACGCCATAGCCGAGCAAAAACGCCTTATCGTACTACCAGAGAGTGCGTTTCCATTATTTATGACAAATGAGCCGCTACTTGCCGATGAGCTAAAGGAGCTTTCAAAAAAGATAACCATCGTAGCTGGCGCGCTTGCTTATGAAAATAAGCAAATTTATAACTCTGCCTTTTTATTTCAAGATGGCAATCTTAGACGAATGGATAAGAAATTTTTAGTACCATTTGGCGAAGAAATTCCTTTGCCAAAATTTATGCAAGATGCAGTAAATAAGATATTTTTTGGCGGAGCTAGCGACTTTAAAAAGGCTGAAAATTTTAGTGACTATGAGATAGATGGAGTTAAAATCAGAAACGCCATCTGCTATGAAGCGACAAGAGAGGAGCTTTATAAGGGCGAATTTGACGTGGTTGTAGCTATCACAAACAACGGCTGGTTTGTACCAAGTAGCGAACCTGTGCTTCAAAGGCTACTAATAAAACACCTTGCTACAAAATACAATAAAGTCGTCTATCACAGCGTAAATGGCTCAAAAAGTGAGATCATAAAGCCTAAAAAAGTATTTTGGGATGAGTTCTAAAAGAGAAATTTAAAGTGGCTTTTAGATAAAGCCACTTTTTTGATTATTTTTTTAGTAAAGCCTTGAAAGTATCGACTGCATCAAGCTTTTCCCAAGGGTATTTTGCATTTCCTACTTGACCTTTTGCAGCTACTTTTGCATATAAAAACGTATCTTTACTTGGCTTATCAAGACCAAATTTATTTGTTATCCAGCGAGGCGTTAGAGCGAAATGCTCGCTTACAAAATTTGAAAGCATATCGTCATTTATGCCATTTGCATGAGTTCCCATGGTATCAACACTAACTGAAGTTGGCTTTGCAACACCGATCGCGTAGCTTATCTGGACGATACATTTTTTTGCAAGGCCAGCTGCGACTATGTTTTTAGCTATCCAGCGCGCTGCGTAAAGTCCGCTGCGATCAACCTTTGTGTAGTCCTTACTTGACTGAGCACCGCCGCCTATTGGACTATATCCACCAAAGCTATCAACGATTAGTTTTCTACCTGTTAGGCCGCTATCGTGAAGTGAGCTGTGATTTACATATCTGCCTGTTGGGTTTATATAGATGATCGTTTTTTCTTTATTATATAGCTCTTTTGGAAGACCAGTTTCGTCTATTAAATTTTGAATTAGTGCGCGAAGCTCTTCTATCTTCATGCTCTCCACGCAAGGGGCAGAGACAACGATAGTGTGGATGCTTTGAGGTTTGCAGTTTTCAAAGTTGTCTTTGCTACCATAGTCAATCGTAACTTGTGTTTTTATATCAACACCAAGCTTATCAGGGTTTGCTTTGGCAAATTTATATACTTTATCGCAAAGCATTCTTGCGTAAGTTATAGCTGCTGGCATAAATTCTTTTGCTTCGCAGCTTGCAAAACCAAACATAATACCTTGATCGCCTGCTCCGATCTCACCACTACTTTGATCAACGCCTTGATTTATATCTGGACTTTGTTGATTTATGCAAACTTTAACCTCAATATCATCTGGGTGCAAGCACTGCTCTTTTGTGAAATTGCTCTTTCCATCATATCCAATATGCGCAAGAGCGTCTTTTACAATCTTTTCGTAGTCTTTATAAGAGAGTTTTACCTTTGAGTTTATCTCTCCACCTATTACTATATTTTTTCCAGCCACAAAAACTTCGCTAGCGACGCGTCCATTTGGATCTTGCGTTAAAATAGTATCCACTATGCTATCAGCGATGATATCAGCACATTTATCTGGATGGCCCGGACTTACAACTTCAGAGGTAAATAGATACATTTTTATCCTTTTATTAACTAAAATTTTGTGCAATTGTAACAAATCTATTTAAAAAGCTAATTAATCTTTATCAAATTCTTTATATTTAAAAATTGTTTAGCTAAAATCAACAAAAAACTAATTTATTAAGGTGTCAAATGAATATGCTTAAAAACATAGCAAGAAGATACGCCGATGGAAATTTGATAGTTCAAATTTTAGTTGGTATCATTCTAGGTGCCCTAGTTGGCTTTTACACACACTACGAAGCTACTCCTTATAACAAGATCTCAGCTAAAATTCAAACTATTCAAAACGAAAGTGGTTTGAGCGTAGATGAAGTTATAAAAACTCGCCTTAGTCAAGATGAAGCCAAGCAGCTAAATGAAGCCAAAGAAAAAGCTAGTTCAGCCGATTCTATCGCAGCTTCAGCTTCAGTTTTAGGCGATTTATTTAAAGGCGCTTTAAAAGCTATCGCACCAATTCTTGTCTTTGTTCTAGTAGCGACATCCATCATTTTAAGAGATTTTGGTCATACAAAAGGTATGCAAAAGATCATTACACTCTATCTAATTGGTACGTTTTTAGCAGCCGTTGTTGCAGTTATTGCTAGTTTCTTATTCCCAGTGGAGCTTTCTTTAAAAGGCCTTGCAAGCGCTGATATGTCAGCACCTCAAGGAATTACCAATGTTTTAAAAGATCTCATTTATAAAATGGTCGAAAATCCAATAAACGCCCTTGCAAATGGCAACTATATAGGCATCATTACCTGGGCAGTTGGTAGTGGTATAGCACTTAGAAATTCCACAGCTGAGACCAAAAAAGTATTTAAAGACATAAGCGATGGTGTAACTCATATTGTTAAATTTATCATTAGACTAGCTCCATTTGGTATTTTTGGCATGGTAGCTATTAGCATTCATGAAACTGGATTTGAGGTACTTGCAGGATATCTAAAACTAATTTTAGTTCTTGTTGGGGCAATGCTTGTTGTCGCATTTATCATCTACCCAGCCATGGTTTTTATATTAACTAGAAAAAATCCTTATCCACTTGTCATGATCTGCCTAAAAGAGAGCGCTATTTCAGCATTTTTTACAAGAAGCTCGGCCGCAAATATCCCTGTAAATATGGCACTTTGCAAAAAGCTTGGTCTAAAAGAGGAGCTTTACTCGATCTCGATCCCACTAGGTGCCACCATAAACATGGGCGGTGCAGCAGTTACTATCAGCATCCTAGCGCTTACTGCGGTAAATTCTATCCCATCTATCACAGTTACATTTGGCGATGCGCTACTTCTTTGCTTCATCTCAGCTCTTGGTGCGTGCGGCGCATCTGGTGTGGCTGGCGGCTCACTTCTTTTAGTGCCATTAGCGTGCGGACTTTTTGGTATCGGCAACGACATCGCCATGCAGTTTGTCACAGTTGGCTTTACAATAGGCGTCATCCAAGACTCAGTTGAAACTGCGTTAAATAGCTCATCAGACGTTCTTTTTACAGCCGTAGCCTCAGAGACTTCAAACTAACCTTCATAAAATTTCAGCTAAATTTTGGCTGAAATTTTACTTTTATCCATTTTTTTGTAAAATGTCCCAAAAATTTAAAGGATAAATATGCAAATTTGGGATCTAAAAGCACTTTTTGCAAACGAAAAAGAGTGCGAGCAAAACGCACTAAATTTACAAAAAGAGTGCGAGAAATTTAAAGATAAATACCTAGAAAATTATGAGAATTTAAAAACAGACGAGTTTTTAAAGGCATTTAGTGAATATGAAAGTTTGATAGCTAAAATTTCAAAAGTAATAACCTATGCTTTTTTAAATTTTGCCAAAGATACAAGCAAGGGAGCGTTTTATGCAAAGATCGATGAGATAGCGACAAAAGCAAATGAAAATTTGATATTTTTCGAGATCAAATTTAATGAGCTTAGCCCTAAAAAACAAGAAGAGATCATCAAAAGCTCCAAAAAATATGGCTACTATCTAAGCAACCTCACCAAAGCAAAACCGCACCAACTAAGCGTTGCCGAAGAAAGAGTTTTGCTTCGCACCGCAAGCACTGGAGCTGAGGGCTTTTCAAGGCTTTTTGATGAGAGCATGAGCAAAATGAGGTTTAAATTTAAAGGCGAGCTTTTAAACGAAGAGGAAATTTTAGCAAAGCTTCATGACAACGACCAAAGCGTGCGAAAACTAGCCGCCAAAAGCCTCTCAAACGAGCTTAGAAAGCACCAGCACCTTCTTGGCTACATATATAATATGATAAAAACTGATCTAAAAACAAGCTGCGAGCTTAGAAATTTCAAGCTTCCTGAAGAGCCAAGACACCTTGAAAATCAAATCAGTAAAAAAAGCGTTGACTCACTCATCGCCGTAACTGAGAAAAATTTTGATCTAGTTGCTAAATTTTACGAGCGCAAAAGAGAAATTTTAGGCCTTAAAAAGCTTTATGATTACGACAGGTACGCACCTCTTAGTAGTGAGGGGGAGTATAAATTTGATGAGTGCAAAAAGATAGTTTTAAAGGCGTTTGGGGCATTTTCGCCTAAATTTGGCGAGATAGCAAAAAGTGCCTTTAGTGACGGCTGGATCGATGTTTATCCGGCGCCAAACAAGCGAGGTGGCGCGTTTTCTCACTCAGGATCAAGCGACACTCACCCTTATGTTTTGCTAAATCACACCAACCAACGAAGAGACCTTTTTACGCTAGCTCACGAGCTTGGCCACGCCGTGCATCAAAAACTCTCTTATAATGTAAGCTACCTAAACTCAGACACTCCGCTAACCACGGCTGAGACGGCTTCAGTCTTTTGCGAGATGCTAGTTTTTGACCACGTAAAAGATGGCCTTAGCAAAAAGGAGAAAATTTCACTGCTCGCTGGCAAGATCGAGGATGTATTTGCCACGCTTTACCGCCAGATAAATTTCACCACCTTTGAAAGGGCCGTGCACGCACATGAGGGCGAGATCAGCCTAGATGAGCTAAATAAAATTTGGCTAAGAGAGGGCAAAAAGATGTTTGGCAAAAGCATCACACTAAATGACTACTACAAAATTTGGTGGAGCTACATCCCGCACTTCATCCACACGCCATTTTACTGCTACGCCTACTCTTACGCGCAGCTTCTTGTGCTTGCGCTTTTGGGGCTTTATAAAAGTGGCAAATGCAAAAATTTTGTTGAAATTTACACCGATTTTTTGAGCCTTGGCGGCAGCCTTAGTCCAAAGGAGCTTGTGGCTAAATTTGGCTTTGATATCGATGATAAAAATTTCTGGCAGATCGGTATAAACGAGGTTAAAAAGCTAGTAGATGAGTTTTTAGAAATTTCAAAGGATTAAAATGTTAGACGAAATTTTAGATGATGAGAAATTTTCACTTTTGATGAAGATGCACGTCTATGAGTGCATTGATTTTTTGCTTGAAAAAGAGGTAAATTTCTCAGTTATGGCAAATTTACCGCTAGTTAGCTTTGAGCCAAGCTTGCCAGATGAGATAAGCAGGAGCTTTAATATGCCAGTCATTATGTTTTCACTTGGTGGCTATACGCTTGAGAGTGCGAAGTTAACACAAGATGAGCTTAGCTTCGAGGCTGGATTTGGTAGTGAAAATTTTGCCTCTGTGGTCTCCTTTCCGCTCGGTGCAGTGGTTCAAATTTTGGTTGAAAATAGCCCAATCCTTGTAAATTTTTCTATTCATAAGCCAAAAGAGAAGCAAGCAGACCACACAAAAAAATCAGTTTCAGTCTTTTTACAAAATCCTAAAAATAAAGATATATTTAAAAAAAAATAGTAATTTTAAGCATTTTTGGCTAAAATCAAAAGAAAATTTAAAAAGCAAAAAATGGAAAAATTACTATCAAATTTAAACGAAGCCCAGCGTGAAGCAGCTACTCATATAGATGGTCCGATGCTCATACTTGCAGGAGCTGGCAGCGGCAAGACAAAGACCATCACAACTAGGCTTGCCTACCTCATCGGTGAGGTCGGTATAGACGCGGCAAATACACTAACTCTTACTTTTACAAACAAAGCCGCCAACGAGATGCGTAGCAGAGCCATGGCGATGCTAAGCCAAAGCGGCAAAAACTACTCGCCGCTTCTTTGCACATTTCACAAATTTGGACTTTTGTTTTTAAAGCTCTACATAGAAAAGCTTGGCAGAAAAAATAACTTCGTCATAATCGACACAGACGATAAAAAACGCATCATCAAAAGCTTTGAAAGTCCGGTCGCAACCGCGATTTTGTCAAGCGAAATTTCAAACTACAAAAACTCACTTTTAAGCGTCGAAGAGGTCTACAAAAACGCAAATTTCTCGTCTTTCGATAAAAGCAAGGATAATTTTTACAAACAAGCTGCTCAAATTTATGAAAAATATGAAGATTATCTCAAAACAAATAATCTTGTTGATTTTGACGATCTGCTGGGGCTTACATATAAAATTTTAGACGAAAACGAAGAGCTAGCAAGAGAAATTTCAAACCGATACAAATACATAATGGTCGATGAGTATCAAGACACAAACGACCTTCAGTATAAACTGCTAAAAAAGCTCTGTCTATGCCACGAAAACATTTGCGTGGTGGGCGATGATGATCAAAGTATCTACGGCTGGCGTGGTGCGAAAATAGATAATATCTTAAATTTTAAAGATCAGTTTAAAGATGTAAAGATCATTAGACTTGAGAAAAACTACCGCTCGAGCGAGGCGATACTAAAGGCTGCAAACGAGTTAATAGATCATAACCGCAACCGCCTTGGCAAGAAGCTTGTGGGCACAAAAGGCGAAGGCGAAGCCGTAAATTTGATAGAGAGCTTTGATGAGAACGTTGAAGCTGGCAAGATCGCAAAGAACATAAAAGAGCTTTTAAGCAAAGGCGTGCAAGCAAAAGATATCGCTATCTTATACCGCATAAATGCGCTCTCTCGCTCGCTTGAAGATGGGCTAAACAAAGAGCAAATCGCTTATAAAATGGTCGGCGGTGTAAAATTTTATGAAAGAGCCGAGATTAAAGATATCATAAGCTACTTAAGGCTGATAAATAATCCAAACGATGATTTTTCAATAAGACGCATCATAAATCGCCCAAAGCGAGGACTAGGCAAAGTGAGCTTTGATAAGCTTGAAAAAATAGCGTTTGAAGGCAAAATTTCCATTTACGAGGCGATCTCAAACATCTCTGATAACGATGAAGCCTTTAGCAAAAAGGTAAAATCTGCACTTGTTGAGTTTGCAAACAATCTAAAAGAGCTTCAAGAAAGTAGCTCGGTTTTTGACCTGATAGATAAATTTGAAGCTAAATTTGGCGTGAAAAAATACTACGAGAGCTTGCCAGATGGTGCTGAAAGAGCGGCGAACATCGATGAGTTTTACGCTGTTTTAAAAGATCAGATCAAGCAAAATCCAAGCTTTGATCTGGAGGAATTTCTAAACGAGATCACGCTAACAAGCGAGCAAGACGGCATTAGCGATGAGGCTATAAGTATCATGAGTGTACATGCAAGTAAGGGACTTGAGTTTGAGCACCTTTTTGTGATCGGCCTTGAAGAGGGATTTTTCCCACTAATTGGCGATGGAAGCGATATCGAAGAGGAGCGCAGACTTGCTTATGTGGCGATAACAAGAGCCAAAAAAACACTTAGTCTAAGCTTTGCAAATTCGCGCTTTTACAAAGGTCAGCGCACGAGGCTAAATAAGAGTAGATTTTTAAGTGAGAGCGGTATCACGCATGGCTCGCTAGTCATCGAACAGAGTAATGAATTTAAAAAAGGTGACCTTGTTAAACATAAAATTTTTGGTATCGGCAGAGTGAGCGCGGTTAGCAAGATCAAAAAAGAGTTTAAGCTGACTATAAATTTTGGTGGCAATGTAAGAGAGATAATGTCAAGCTTCGTGGAAAAGGCCGTATGAACGCCATCTTCGTGGCAAACAAGCCAGCTAGCATGAGTTCAAACCACTTTTTAGGGCGATTAAAGAGAAAATACGGCGTTAAAAAAGCTGGATTTTCAGGTACACTTGATCCATTTGCTAGCGGCTGTCTCATCGTTGCCTTTGGTTCATATACGAAATTTTTTAGATTTTTAGATAAAAGTCCAAAAGTCTATGAAGCTACGATCTGGCTAGGGGCAAGTAGTCCTAGCATGGATAATGAAAATATCACTGAAATTTCAAATGTAAAAGAGCTAAATTTAGAAAAACTTGAAGCCATTAGAGGCGAGCTAACTGGCAAGATAAGCTACATCCCACCAAAATTTAGCGCCAAGCACATAAATGGTACAAGAGCCTACAAGCTAGCTAGAAACGGCGAAGAATTTGAGCTAAAGACAGAAACGATGGAAATTTTTGATAGCCAAATTTTAAACTACTCGCACCCATTTTTAGCTATCCGTCTAAGCGTAAGTGAAGGAAGTTATATCCGTTCGTATGCAGAAATTTTTGGGAAAAGACTTGGTTATAATGTAACTTTAAGCTCATTAAAAAGAATAAGTGAAGGCAAATTTTGCTACGAAAATGAAAAATTTTTGAATATTTGTGATTTTTTAAACATTCAGAATAATACATACTTTGGGGACATAAACGATATTCTTAATGGTAAGAAATTAAAAATTAACGATTTTGAAACACAAAAGCAAGGAATTTATTTGCTAAATTATGATAAATTTATGAGCGTAATCCAAATCACGGATGATACTATAAATTACACTCTAAATAAGGTTGAAAAATGTTAATCCTAGCAAGAAAAGAAAATGAAGAAATTTTAATAGGAAATGACATAAAAGTTGTCATAGTAAATATTTCAAAAAATACCGTTAAACTCGGTATCGAAGCACCACGAAATACAATGATACTAAGAAGCGAACTAGCAAACGATATCAAAAACGAAAATATCCATGCCACAAAAACTGCAAGTGAAGCCGATATCCACGAGCTAGCTAAAAAAATCGAGAAATGAAAAGCTTTGCAAAGATAAATATATTTTTAAAGATAGTTGGCACTAGAGGCAGCTACCACGAAATTTTATCGCGCTTTATCCTCTGTGAGCAGCTTTTTGACGAAATTTATTTTAAAAAGTCAGATTCTTTTGCCATAGAATGCAATAACCACGATATAAAAGATAACATCATCCAAAAAGCGGTAGATGAGCTAAAAAGAGCCGGCTTTTCAAACGAGCTCGACAAGTTTTTTAGCTCCCATAACATCATCATCAACAAAAATATCCCAATAGGTGCGGGCCTTGGCGGAGGTAGTTCAAACGCCGCCACCTTTTTGCTAATGGTAAATGACGAACTAAATTTAAATATAAAACGTGAAAATTTGATGCAAATAGCGTCTAAAATCGGTGCAGATGTAGCTTTTTTCGTAAGTGGCTACAAGGCAGCAAATGTAAGAGGTATAGGTGAGATCATAGAAGAATTTGATGATGAAGTGCCAGATTTAAATATCTTCACACCAAATGTTTTTTGCTCCACACCGGCGGTTTATCAAGATTTTAGAAGCAATTTCTTACAATACATAGACGTTAATGCTGCAAAAAAGATGCAAAATTTAAAGAGCAAAGAGCTACTTGAAATTTATAAAAATAGGGAGTTAAACGATCTTTTTGCCCCATGCTTTAAGCTCTATCCACAGATGAACGAGTTTAAAGATAAATTTCTAAGTGGTAGCGGTAGTAGCGTATTTAGCGTAAAATAAAAGGTAAAATTTTGATAAAAGATCTAGCGAAAAACAAGAAAGCTTTGCATGACTTTAGTATACTTGAGACCTTTGAAGCTGGTATCGTTTTAAAAGGCAGCGAGGTCAAGGCTCTAAGGGCTGGCAGAGCAAATTTAAAAGATAGCTTTGTGCGCGTCATAAAGGGTGAGCTTTTCTTACTAAACGCTCATATCAGCTATCTTGAGACCACACACAGCGCATTTCGTCCAAATGAGCGAGCAGCCAGAAAACTTTTGATGCACAGAAAGCAGATCGATAAAATTTTTGGTCAAGTCTCACAAGATGGGCTTACTTTGGTTGTTTTGGCACTTTATCTAAGCGATAAAAACATCGTAAAAGCAAGGCTAGCCCTTGCAAAAGGTAAAAATTTGCACGACAAGCGCGAGACTTTAAAAAGACGCGAGGCAGACAAAGAGGCAAGAGCTGCCATAAAAAGATATGTTTAAGGGATAAGATGAAAAATTTACTTGTTTTAATAATAGCTTTATTTGCTTTTTTTGGTTGTGGCGAAGACGAGAGCAGCAATGCAAATTTTAAAGAATTTAGCCCAAACGAAGAGGTCAAACTTGTAGATGTAAGCGGCAAGGAGCTTACTTTAGTTCGAAAAGATCACGGCTTTACTATCAAAAATGATGAAAATAAAGTTTTAATGATCGACATTTTTGGCACATTTTGCCCACCTTGCCAAAAAGAGGCAGCCGAGCTTACAAAATATCAGCTTGAAAACAAAGATAAATTTACACTAATTGGACTAACTCATTTTGAAAATGTCACAAATGAGTATGTTTTACACGAATTTATGCAAAAATTTAACGCCTATTATTTCATAACAAACGATCAAAAGATAAATGACAGACTTGCCGAACAGATCGTAAGAGACATCGAATATAAACACGAGATCGCACTACCTTTTAAAGTAGTGATAAAAAATGGCGAATATCAAATTTTAACAGACGTAGATAGCGGACAATACGGGATAAAATACTATCTTGGTGGTATAAAAGTCACAAAAATGAAAGAAGATCTGGCAAAAATTTATGAGACAAAATAAATTTGCCCTATATTTGGAACATCGTTTGCTTATAAAAATGTGAAATTTCATAAGGATTTTAAATGTTTGTTTTAGATAAATCAAAATCTAGCCCACTTGTTGAATCAGCTCTTGCAGGCAGAGAACTACGCCAAAAACTAATCTCTGGCAATCTTGCAAACGTTGATACACCATTTTATAAAGCTAGAGATATAAGATTTGAAGATGTTTTAAAAGAAAAAGCAAATGAAATTTATAACACTTCAAGCCAAAAAAAACTACAACTTGCTAAGACAAACGAAGCGCATATGGCTGCGGTTGATTTTCCAAAAAGCGACACAGCTCAAATTTTCTTGCGTGACGGTCACATGGCTAGAAACGACGCAAATACAGTCGACCTTGACGTAGAAACAACAGAAATGGGTAAAAACACAGTTATGATAAACGCCCTTGATAACGCATACAAGGCTCAAAGCAATATCTTTAAAAGCGTAATAGACGCAAGTGCTAAGAACTAGGAGAGATGATGTCATACTTAAATGATTTTGATATTAGCGGATACGGACTAAGCGCGCAACGCTTTAGGATGAACGTCATCAGCTCAAATATAGCAAATGCTCAAACTACAAGAACGGCCGAAGGTGGCCCTTACAGAAGGCAAGAGGTCATCTTTAAAGAGATGAATTTTGATAAAATTTTAAACGATCAGCTTAAAAGTTCACAAAGTCTACTCGAGTATGAAAATCCACTCGACGATCCAAGCTCACCAAGAAACGCTCACCCTACCCTAACTAGCGTGATCGTAGATAAAGTGGTGCGTGACGATAAGGACTTTCAGCTAAAATACGACCCGAGCCATCCAGATGCAAACGCAAATGGCTACGTCGCATTTCCAAATATAAATCCGGTCATTGAGATGTCTGACCTGCTTGAAGCAACAAGGGCATACCAAGCAAACGTGGCAGCCTTTCAAAACGCAAAAACAATAGCACAAAGTGCGATATCACTTATTTCAGGACAAGCATAATGATAAATAGTATAAATTTAGACAAAATAAATAAAAATGAAAATTCAAATAAAATAGCGAAAGCAGGCGAAGAAGGCGGCTTCGAAAATGCTCTAAACGACTCTTTAAAAGAGCTAAACAAGGTTCAAATAAACGCTGATAAAGCCATAGCTGATCTTGCAACTGGCGAGGTAAAAGATCTTCACCAAGCTGCTATTGCGATAGGCAAAGCAGAGACTAGCATGAAGCTTATGCTAGAAATTCGCAACAAAGCACTAAGTGCTTATAAAGAAATTTCTAGAACACAAATTTAAGTCATTAATGAATTCCAGAAAATCAAAAATAACCATACTTTTTTTATTAATTACTTTTGGAATTTCAATATTTGTGCTTGTCATATTTTATAGAGCAAGTATAGAGCGAAAGCTTCCTAGGCTTCAAACAAGCGATATAAACACAGCAATTCGTGGTAATATAATCACAAAAGATGGCTTTAGCATCTCTTCAAGTCAAAAACTCTACAAAGTAATGCTTGACACTAGAAATATTGATCCTAATAAAAAAGAGATGTTTATCAAGCTATATTCGCTTTACAGCGGCGACGATCCAAACAAAGTAAGAAAGATTATAAATGGCACAAAAGGTATCGTTACGCTCTCATATAGCATTGATGCAAAGGGTGCTACCTACCTTCAAGAGCTCTCAAGAAAGCTAAATCGCAAGAGCATTTTGGTTTCATACCTTGATCCAAAAACAGGACTTGCTTCATTTCAGGGCATGAGAGTAATGGAGAGTGGACAAAATCGTAAATTTATGTCAAAAGACGCCCTCACACCAGCTATTGGCTACGTGAGCAAAACTGAAAGTGACGCACTTACAAAAAGTAAAGGTGTAAAAGGTCTTGAGAGATATTATGAAGATTATTTAGCTCCGATACAAAATGCAAAAATTTTAGGGCCTCGTGATATTGGAAACAATATCATTTTAACAAGTGACTCAAATTTAGCAACAAGAGTAGATGGCTACAATGCGGTGCTCTCTATACCGCTTAAATTTCAAACCAAACTAGAGCAAATTTTAGATGAAAAGCGTGAATTTCTAGATGCAAAAGAGTTAGTCATCTGTATAATGAATAGCAAAAATGGAGAAATTTTAGCCCTAGCCTCTAGCTCAAGATATGATCCTTCAAACATAAGAAAGCAAGATTATAGCGCTCTAAATTCGACCGTTAGTGAATATGCTTATGAAGTTGGCTCAGTTTTTAAGCCATTTATATTTTCTATCTTACTTCAGGAGAAGAAAGTAAATCCATTTGAGCTTGTAAATACCTATAATGGCCGATATCAACTTGGCAAAAGGATAATCAAAGATACCCATCCAGAGCCTTTTATGAGCGCTGAAGATATAATCGTGCACAGTTCAAACATCGGCATGATTCAGCTTGTTGAGCGTTTAAATGGGCCACAAATTTATCAAGGACTTTTAAATTTTGGCTTTTCAAGAAAAACAGGCATAGATCTACCTTACGAGCAAGTAGGTATGATGCCAACAGTTACAAAGCTAAACTCATCAACCTATAAGGCAACTGTGAGCTATGGATACGGCTTGCAAGCTACATTTATGCAACTTTTAAAAGCCTATAATACATTTAATAATAAAGGCATTGAAGTTACTCCTCACATGGTTGCCTACTTAGAGAGAAATGGAAAAAGATACGATTTGCCAAAGTCCGAGCCAGCTCAAGTTATATCACAAGAAACCGCAAAGATAATGAAGAGAATTTTAATAAAAACGGTTGAGAAAGGTACTGGACTAAAAGCCTTTACGCCAGGGCTTGAGATAGGTGGCAAGACTGGAACTGCACACATTGCCTCAGGTAGTGGTGGATACAGCAATACCTACAATGGCTCATTTTTTGGCTTTGTAAATGATACAAGAGGCAATAGCTACACAATAGGCGTTTTAGCAAGGGATCCTAAAAGACCTTACTACTACTTCGGCGCTCAAAGTGCGTTGCCTATGTTTAAAAAAGCAGTTGACCTAATGGTTGAGGATGGATATTTATTTCCTGATGCGAATGTAATAGCTGAGTTTGAAGCCAAAAAAGATAAGCTTAAAAACGATAAGACAAAACAAAAACCTGCTTTGGACTAAAATTTTAAAGACAAGAAAGATATAAAAATTTCTTTTGCTTTTAATAAATTTCTCTAATCACAAAGTCTTTAATGCTCTTAAAATACTTTTAGTTTCTAATAGCAATTAAATTATAAATAGAAAATCTAAACTGATCAAAAAATTTTAAGTCCTTAATATTTTTAGAGGTTATCTCTTTGTCATCTTTGTAGTTTTTTCCACCTAAAAAGATTAGATAAATAAGTGGTGCAACATAATTAAATCTTAAAAAAAGCGCTACGATGCAATGAAAAAAACCGTAGTTATATCTGATACAAACATAAAAACCATAAATTATATAGGCTATCATTAGAATCAAAAAAGCATAGAACACAAAGCTTAAACCAGTATAATCTGAAATATTTAAAAAGCTACAAACTAAAATAAAAGCACTTACCAAAGTAGGCAATATAATGATTGGAAAAATTATATGAAGTCCAATTAGATCAAATTTACTCGCATAAATCTTTATGTTATATCTACCTGCAGGAATTATCAAAAATATAGGCAATACGATTGAAAATAAAATAAGAAATATCGCGTACATAGAATCAAAATCATAAGAACTCATTTTTATGCCAAATTTAATTTTAAGATATTTAACTACACTTTTTTAAATAAATTTATCTACGATTTTTGCGATTTTCTATGCCGATTTTCTCACTCTCTTCTATCTCGACAATATAGCTTGGATTTTTCTTTTTAGCTTCTTTGTCTAAAAAACTGATGAGCTTTGCATCAGAATTTTTATGAGAGCAGATTAAAATTATGAAATTTATATAGTTATTTGCTTCTTTTGGCATGACTTGGTTATTTTTAGCTGGTATACTAAAATTTCCTACAAAGATTTGAATAAGTTCGAAAAGCTCGTTTTTACTTAAACTATTATCACCCGCAAGCTTTTCAAGCTTTTCGATCGTTATCTCTTCTTTTTCCAACGCAAGCTCTTTTATTTCGGCGCTATAATCTCTATTTCTTAAAAGTAAATAGATTAGCGCACAAATTGCAATTAATAGCAATATAATAAAGAAAACTATTAGACCTTTTATTAGCATCTAAAGCCTTGAGCAAAGTGATCGCTTTGTAAATGCTAAAACGCTCATAAGTACCATTATTACGATACTAATCCAGACAAAATCAGGCACTGGTAATGGATCTCCTGCTGCATATGAGTGCATGCCAGCTAAATAAAAATTTACACCAAAATAAGTCATAATAATCGACCAATAAGCAAAAAATGAAGCCACTGCAAATGCATACTGGTTGTTTAGTTTTGGAATAAATCTTATATGAAGAACTGCGGCATAAACAAGTATCGAAACTAGCGCCCAAGTCTCCTTACTATCCCAGCCCCAATATCTGCCCCAACTCTCGTTCGCCCAAACACCGCCTAGGAAATTTCCAAGAGTAAGCAAGCTAAGTCCTAGTATCATAGCCATCTCATTTATACGGGTAGCTTCGAGGATATTGCGAGAAATTTCTGGATTTGGCTTTTTCTTATTCTGTAAAATGATAAGCAATAGCGTGAAGCCACCAAGTAATGCGCAAAGTCCTAAAAATCCATAACTTGCAGTAATGACAGAAACGTGTATTGTTAGCCAGTAGCTTTGAAGCACTGGCACAAGTGTAGTGATCTGTGGATCCATCCAGCTAAGGTGCGCAACAAACAATGTAACGCCAGCCAATATAGACGTAAGAGCAAGGGCGATAGGGCTACGTTTTGCAAAGACGATACCAGAAAATCCTAAAGCCCAAGCGATATAGACCATCGATTCATAAGCGTTACTCCAAGGCGCATGCTCAGCAATGTACCAACGAAGTCCAAGTCCGACAGTGTGAGCAAAAAAAGCTAGTAAATTTATAATATACACAATCTTTACAATGCTATTTATCTGGACCTTTGGAGCTAGCATTTTGATAAAAACAAAAAATAAAAGCGCTAGGCCTGCTAAAAGATAAATCGGCGTCAATCGTTCAAAAATTTGAATTTTATTAAACAAAATTTCTATATTTATCTTTTCTTCACTTGGCATTACAGCAGAACCGTACTTTTGCTGATAGGCTGAAATTTTATCAAGTGCAGCATCAGCCTTACTCCAATCATTATCTTTTGTTGCTGCATCAACTGCTGCAAAATACTCTCTCATCATATTAATGACCAGATCAGCCTCTTTAGGCGGAAAGTACATCATTGCACTAGCAGGCGAATACCAAGAGTTTGATGGGTCATCTTGTTTTGGAAAAATTTTAAAAATTTCACCAATAAATATCATATAAAAAACGTTCAATCTCTCATCGATCTTTATCACATCTTTATCAAATGTATTGCGTGATCCAGGATGCTTACGATTAGCAATTTCAGCAAATTTTGTGAGTTTATATTCACTTCCACCATCTTTTGTGGCTCTAAAAAAATCATTAAAACTTGCATATTTTGCATTTTCATCTATGCCAAGCTCTTTTTTTAGCTCCTTGCTTTGTCCAAGTGAGATAATTTTTTCATTTCGCCAAAAATCAGGAGTTACCATTATTGAAAGCATTGCTTGATTCGAATTTAGGCTATTTATGTTCTCGCTTCTATGTATTTTATTTAAAATTTCTTTGCTAAGAGTATCAAATGGCTTCATTCTACCATCTGAGCTTTGCACAATAAGTCTAGAAAGCTTTTGTGTGTGCTCTTTGCTGATATTAGGCAAAAAGTCTTCAGCCTTTAATGAGCTAAAATTTAAACTTAAAAGCATAATGGCAATGATAACAACAACCTTTTTACCACCCTTTGTTGATTCATTGTCTATTAACTTAGCTAGTTTTCTAAAACGGCTACCAGGATTTACAACATTTAACACAAAGCCAAGCCCAAGCAAAAAGTAGCCGATATAAGTTGGTATCTTGCCTGGATCTTTATTTACAGAGAGAATGGTTCCTTTTTCATCTGTATCGTATGAACTTTGGAAAAATCTATAACCATCATAGTCAAGCACGTGATTCATATAAATTTTATAGTCAAGCCCCGACATGTTTGTATCATCTTTTACAATAACTTCACTTGAATAGCTCATAGGAGAATTTGAGCCAGGATATCTTTTAAGCTCAAAGTCTTTTAAGTATAAGCTAAACGGAAGTTTAACTTGCTGTGCACCCCATGAAGCGTTAAATTTTTGTCCGGCCACAGCCAAGCGTGAAGGCTCTGTTAGGTTATAAAAAATATGCATCTCTTTACTCTCGCCTTTATAATTTAATTCAGCTATCAAGGCGTTAAATTCGCTATCTTTTGTGCTAACTAGCTTTCTTAAAGCATGAGTCGAAACTAATCTTGGAGCAAAATTTATATTTGAAATAGTGTAAAGACTACCCATACCAAATTCATTGACGCTACCAGCTTCTAACTCAGTTTTTGAACTATCGCTCATTGTAAATTTTGAAAGATCAGTATTTGAAGTAACTGTGAAATTTCCATCCACTAATTTAAAAAGTACATATTTTTTACTCTCATCTGGCTTAGCATTAAAGATAAAACTAATATCTGCAACTCTTGCTTCCTCTTCTTCTAACAAGAAGATTTCTTCACTTTCACTCTCGTTTGAAACCACAAATTCCACTACTGGTTGCCCATTTTTATCATCCACAAACTTATAACTTGCATTTGGCACAAATTCTTTAAATTTTAAATTAGCTTCATTGTCTGCTATTTTTAGCTTTAGATCAAAACCTTTTTTTGCATCAGAAAGTCCTAACGGCAAAGCAGCGTTTATCTCTTCTCCATTATCGTTTAATGCGGTTAAATTTAAATAGGATATTTTTGTCGTAACGATATTTGACTGAGTTTTCTCTCTTATATGCATATCAGCCTCAAAGCCAAGATATCTTGTTATTCCAGCACCGATTAAGATAACGATAAAACCAAGGTGAAAGATAAGCGAAGGAAGTTTTTTGGGATCGATTAAGTTGTATCTAAAGATATTATAGGTCAAATTTATACCAAGAAGTAGTTGAATTAGCGCAAACCAGCTGGCACCATAAACATAGTACCATGCAGCTTCTGTGCTAGTTTTACTTTCTATTATTGTGGCGGCTCCGCTAGCTATGGCAAAGATTATCATCAAAACGATAGCTGAGCCCATACTTAAAAATAATGATTTTGGATTTAACATCTGCTTCCTTTTATTTATATTATGACAAAGCTATCAAAGTGAAACTTATCTTAAATAACTGCCTTGCTTTGTTTGAGTAGAGACCGGCTTGTTCTCATTTATGTCTTGTTCAGCAAATGCATCTTTACCTTTTAGATAGGCGAGAATCGCGCCAAGATCATTATTTGAAAGAATTTTAGCTTGGTTTTGCATTACATTTTTGCCGCTTCCGCCAAAACTTGAGTCACTTCTATAAGAGATGATGCTATCTTCAATATCTTTAGCATCCATATTTTTTAGAGGTGTTGAACCAAATGGCCTTTTATCAGCATTCTCGCCATGACAGCTAGCACATTGCTTTTCATAAAGCTCCTTACCTAAAGAAACACTATATCTACCCTTTCTATCAACGCCTAATTTTAAAATTCTATTATCTTTATAGCGTCTTGGATCTTCATCAACATAGACATTTACTTTTTCATTTCTATCATTAGCCTGCTTTTTTGCCATTTCAGCAAGTTCTTTACCAAACTCACCACGAGCTTCTATATAGTAGACTTGTGAAGCTGCAAAGGCATTTGCCACCAAAAAACACGCCAAAAAAGAAATTTTAATACTTTTCATAACTTTCCTTGAAATTTTGCTCTAAATTTAAAAATCCCGGATCAGATTGCTCCGACCCGGGATTATATCATAAGTTGATTAATGAGCTACGATTAGAATGAGTATTTAGCTTCAAATCTGAATTGATCTTCTTTGTTTTTAGCCTCATCAGCAAATTTTGAAGTTTTGAATGCATAGTATGAGCTAAATGTTAGCTTTTTGCTATACTCATATGCAAATCTTGGGGTAACCTCTTCAACTTTTTCTTTGCCATTTTCGCCAGCAGCTGCAGCGTGTTTAATGTGACCTTTTATGTAATCAACACCAACTGTAAATTTATCAAATGTATATCCAGCTGTTCCATATACTAGGTTTGCTTTTCCATCAGCCCAAGTTGGATCAAGTGTAAGCTCACCAACATCTATTAGGCTACCTTTATCTTCAAGAGCAAATGATGTTACGCCTTTATTATCAACTTTCCAACCCATATAACCAGCTCTTAAATCAAAGCCAAATAGTGAAGCTGTAAGTTCGCCAGCATAGAAGTTACCATCATTATAGTTTGCAACGCCATTAGATTCATCTATATCTTTAGAAAGATGTGCTTTTGCACTTTTATCTACAGTAGTATTTATATAGTTAACTCTACCGCCTAAGCTAACATCATCATTTATAGCAAAGTTTGCAGTTACATCAGCTGCAAGAAGGTCAGCTAGGTTTGTTAAGCTTGCATACCATAGTTGGAAGTCTATTGGACTATATGAACCAGCTATACCTGCTGCATATAGATTACCAAAATCATAAACTTTTACCCTATTTATATCGTCACCATTTGCATCTTTAGCTGCGTATAAATCACCATCACTTTCTGTGTCATCACCTTCAATAGCATCAAAAGCTAAAGCTGTTAGAGTAAGGCCTTCAATATCTTGGTTTACTACTCTTACACCAGTACCGATAGCATCATCTGTAAAGTATGAGCCGATCTCTTGTTTACCAGCTGTTATAGTGGTGTTTCCAGCTTTATAGCCAAGATAGAACTGATGAACTTTAAATGGATCAGTTGTATTAGTTTTATCTGTGCCAGTGCCTCTAGAGCCTTGATCTCCTTGAGTATTATCACCAGAATTATCAGTAGCGTTATATCTTAAACCAATAACGCCAAAGAAGTTATCATCAATTGCAGCTTTAAAATTTGCTACTGCTTTAAATTGATGACCAGCTTTTGAGCCAGACTCTGATTTTGTATTAGAAAACTCACCGTGTTTTTTATCGTTTGTATATCTATATCTTGCAAATCCTGAAAGATCTACATTTTTTATAGCTTCTTCAAGTGGAGTAGCACTTGCTACACTTGAAAATGCACCTAAAGCAACCAAAGCGGCTAAACTAATTTTTGTTAGTTTCATTTTTTCTCCTTTTAAGGTTTTGTGTCGACGATTATAATCAATAAAATTTAACATGAAGCTTAAAATTTTTAATTTCAGTTACCGATCGTTTACCGTAATTAATCAAAAATAGATAAAAGTTGATAATTTTAAATAAAACAAGGACAAAATTTTAAAGGAGTAAAAAGAAAAAGGGGCTGTTGCTTTGCCCCTTAAAAGGAGTTCTAGTTTTGATTGCTGTTGAAATTATATAAGCAAGCAGTAAATCAACGGTAATTAAAAAGAAATTTTTTCCTCTTTTGGCACTTCGATATTTGTTTTTACATTTTTTCTTTTAATAATGACTTCATTTTGTGGCTTTTTTATACCATTATATAAGCCACGAGAGCCGCCCTCTTTTATAAGAAGCATATCTATAAGTTTATCTGCATAAAATGTTGCATAGACTAAGTCGCCTTTATCATAATAGTATCTATTTGCACAAAAATTTGCTTTATTGAGTTTGTGGTTTTTTGTATCGCTCGCCACTATTTCATAGCAGTATTTTGAATCTTTATAAGTAACCTCTTTTATAAAACCTTTGATCGAGCTTTTTACTGGTGTATTTTGCATGACCTGTCTTGGCTGTTTTCGCACTGGTGGGTTATCCTCAAAAAATGAGCAACCCAAAAACATGATAGCAGTTGCCAGTGGAAGTAAAATTTTAGCTTTCATCTCTTCTCCTTAGTGTAAAACGGCGAAGTATAACTTTTAAGATTAAATAAATTTTGTGGGAAATTAAAGGATCGTATCTAAATTTATATACACGATCATACAAATTTATCTTAGGCGAGCCTGCCTAAAATAGTTAAGCTGAAACATTTAAAACGTTACCGCCAAGCTCAGCGATCTTTTTATCAAGTGTCTCAAGAGTCTTTTCGATAGTTTTTTGTGAAATTTCAGGAAGCTCGCCTCCCCAAATTTTCTTCGCATCCTCAAAACCATTTGCCACACCCTCTCTACCAGCTTTTAGTTTTTCCACGTCATCGCCTGCACCATTTAGCACAAAGCTAGCTATCCTATCAGCCGTATTTGCGATACCAAAAAATCCATTCTCGCTAATAAGATCATTTGCCTCGTCACTACTTAGCTCGTTTAAAGATTTACCGTTATAGCCGATATTTGCAAGATCAAGGCCTGATAAAATTTCTGATAAATTTTTAGGTGCATTAAAGCTTAAGCCACCTTGAGCTAATAAATTTGAACTACTACTTTTAACGATCTCTTTTTGATACTGCAAAAAGTAGCCATTTGAAATGTCTTTGGCTGTTAAATTTATAATTTCAGACTCTTTTTTAGAGATATCCTTTTCATCTTTATGAAGCGAAATTTCTAATTTTACATTTTCTTTTATACTTGAACTATTATATGAGTTTGCGATTTGAGAAATTTTCATTTTGGCTCCTTAAAATTTATAAAATCAATATCGCCAAAAAGTAGAATTTATTTAGATAAAGCGGGAAAACTCCCGCTAGCAGTTATTTGCTAAGTGTTGCGTTTAGCATCCAGATCGCTTTTTCAAATTTTGCGATTTGATCTTGTGCATACATTTGAGTTGTTGTATCACCTTCTGCAAGCTCGTCAAGCTTTTTAAACTCACCCAAAAGGTGTTTATAATCAGCTAAGACAATCTCTAAAACCTCAGTTGGAGTGTAAATTTCTTTTGGCTCGTGTTTAATATGAGTAACTTTTGCTAGCTCCTCAGCCTTGACGATAGGTCTGCCACCAAGCATAAGAGCTCTCTCAGCTGCATCGTCAAATATCTCACTCATATCTTCATAAGCTTTTTCTGTGTATTCATGAACGCTAAAAAATTGAATACCTTTTACATTCCAGTGAAGATCGTGAAATTTAATATAAAGTGCATTTGCATCAGCCTGAATAACATTTAATTGTAAAATAACTTTTGACATTTTGTCTCCTTTTTTTATTATAAATATGATGAAATTATATATAGCTAGAGTTAATCGATGGTTAATCAAATAATAAATTTTATTATTTGATATAAAATTTGACTACAAAATAAATTTATCTTGTAGTCAAATATAGGATCACAAAATTTGTCTATTTTTTATAAGGCGTAGTTTTATAGCCTTGCTCGATCAAGCTACTCATACCTCCATCTAAATTTATTATCTTAAGATCTGAGCTATCTATCGCTGCGGCTGCTGCCGTACTTCTTCTGCCACTTCTGCAAACAAGAGCAATAGGTTTTTTGATATCAACTGCCTTTGAAAGCTCCTCCAAAAATGCACTCTTATCGTTTGGATTAAAAGTTATAGTCTTTGCACCTGCGATAACGCCAGTCTCTTGCCACTCAGATGGAGTTCTTATATCGATAATCTGATCATATTTTTTGATCTCATCTGGGCTTATGTTAACGGTTTTAACATCAGCTGACAACATGCAACAAACGGCTCCTAAAAGTAAAATTTTTTTCATCTATTCTCCTTAAATAAATTTTTGAAATGTTAGCACGGATTATTAAATATATAAAAATTTTTGTTGATAAAATTTATTAGTTTAGATAAAAATTAATAATATAACGTATTGATAAAAAAGCTAAACCCACTACGAATGCATATATAGATAAACCGACTAGATTGATGGAAATATAGTCATTTACCATTATGTTTTTATAAAATTTCTCTTTGATATTAGTGATCTTATTTGCATATCACTTGTAATCTTTTTTATAAAGTCCATTCTTTACATTTTTTCTTTTACTATATTATACTGATCAGCATAAGAGCATTTTTATAAATTGCTATATCTTATTATACGTTTTAGTATATTTAAAAAACACTTGTTTGAGCACTTTGTATTTTACAAAGGCGATTGTATGATGGTGTCCCCAACAGGGTTCGAACCTGTGACCTTAGAATTAGGAATTCTACGCTCTATCCAGCTGAGCTATGAGGACAATTCACATATTTTGTAGATAGATTTTATCAGAATAATTAATTTTTGAAGGACAGATTACTCTGCCCTTCCTTGGTTAATTAGCCATTTCTTTTTTTAATGATCTCATCACTTACGTTTTTAGGAACTTCTTCGTAGTGATCGAATTCCATTGAATAAGTTGCACGGCCTTGAGTCATTGAGCGAAGATCTGTTGAATATCCAAACATTTGAGCTAATGGACAATAAGCTGCAATGATCTTCACACCATTTCTATCATCCATTGAATTTACTTGGCCACGGCGTTTGTTAAGGTCGCCTATAACATCACCCATATACTCTTCTGGAGTTTCAACTTCAACCTTCATCATAGGCTCAAGAATAACAGCACCTGCCTTTCTAGCACCTTCCTTGAATCCCATTGAAGCAGCAAGTTTAAATGCCATTTCAGATGAGTCAACTTCATGGTAGCTACCATCAAAAAGGGTAACTTTAACATCTTCGACTGGGTAACCAGCAAGAACACCACTTTGAAGTGCCTCTTTGCAACCTTTTTCAACAGCTGGAATATATTCTTTTGGAACAACACCACCTTTGATATCATTAACAAATTCAAATCCACTAGCAGCTGGAAGCGGCTCAATACGTAAAAATACGTGACCATATTGACCACGACCGCCTGATTGTTTAGCATACTTATACTCTTGTTCAACTGTCTTACGAATAGTTTCACGATAAGCAACTTGTGGTTGACCAACTTCAGCATCAACTTTAAATTCACGAAGCATACGATCAACAATGATCTCAAGGTGAAGCTCACCCATACCGCTAATAATAGTTTGACCACTCTCTTCGTCTGTACTAACTCTAAAACTTGGATCTTCTTGAGCTAGTTTTTGAAGTGCTATTGCCATTTTTTCCTGGTCAGCTTTTGTTTTTGGCTCGACTGCAACACTAATAACTGGCTCAGGGAAGTCCATTCTCTCAAGGATAACTTTATCTTTTTCACTAGCTAGAGTATCACCTGTTAGAGTATTTTTTAGACCAACAACAGCGCCGATCTCACCAGCAAAAAGCTCGGTAATCTCTTCACGTTTATTTGAGTGCATTTTTAGCAAGCGACCGATTCTCTCTTTGCAGTCTTGAACTGTGTTGTAAGCATAGCTACCACTTTCAAGGCTTCCTCTATAAACACGGATAAATGTTAGCTGTCCAACAAATGGGTCAGTCATAATCTTAAACGCAAGAGCGGCAAATTCGCCATCATCTGTACTTTCAACAGTTATTTCAGCGCCATCTTCATAAACACCATTTATTGCTGCGATCTCATCTGGAGCTGGTAAATAATCAACAACAGCATCAAGTAGAGGTTGAATTCCTTTGTTTTTAAACGCAGTTCCGCAAAGCATAGGCGTGATAGTCATTCTCAAGCAGCCTGCTTTTATGCCTTTTTTGATCTCTTCTTCACTTAGCTCTTCACCAGCAAAAAATTTCTCCATCAAGCTATCATCTGTCTCTGAAACTGCTTCGATTAGTTTTGCACGGTATTCCTCTGCTTTTTCTTTAACTTCAGCTGGAATTTCTTCTTCAACATAGTCAGTTGGTTTTTTCTCATCATTCCAAACATAAGCTTTCATTCTTACAAGGTCAACCACACCTCTAAAGTTATCCTCGGCACCTATAGGAATTTGAATAGGAATTGGGTTTGCTTTTAGTCTTTCCCTGATTTGCTCTTCAACTCTAAAGAAATTTGCACCAATTCTGTCCATTTTATTAACAAAAACAATTCTTGGTACGTGATATTTATTTGCTTGTCTCCAAACAGTTTCTGATTGTGGTTGAACACCTCCAACAGAACAAAATACTGAAACAGCACCGTCAAGAACACGCATAGAACGCTCAACTTCGATAGTAAAGTCAACGTGTCCCGGAGTGTCGATTAGGTTTATTTGATAACCCTTCCAAAATGCCGTAGTTGCAGCTGAAGTAATAGTAATACCACGCTCTTTTTCTTGCTCCATCCAGTCCATAGTGGCAGCACCATCATGAACCTCACCTATTTTATGGCTCATACCAGTAAAGAATAAAATTCTCTCACTAGTAGTTGTCTTTCCAGCATCAATATGAGCCGCAATACCGATATTTCTTACCTTATGTAAAGGCGTTTTTCTCTCTGCCATACTAATTCTTTCTTACCAGCGGTAGTGAGCAAATGCTTTATTAGCCTCTGCCATCTTGTAAGTATCTTCCTTCTTCTTGAAAGATGCACCTTTTGAGTTTGCCGCATCTAAGAGCTCATTCGCTAGTTTATCTATCATAGTTCTTTCGCTTCTTTTTCTAGCGTAAGTTATAAGCCAGCGGATAGCAAGAGCTTGTTGGCGAGCTGGGCGAACCTCAACTGGTACTTGATAAGTAGCACCACCAACACGGCGTGATTTAACTTCTAAAATAGGTTTTACATTTTCAATAGCATCGTTAAAAACGTCGATGCCTTTAACCTCAGCATTTTTCTTTTCTATGGCTTTAATAGCACCATACATTATCTCAGTAGCGACGCTTTTTTTGCCATCATACATAAGAGAATTAATAAATTTAGTGATTATTTTATTTCCGTAAATCGGATCAGGTAAGACTTCCCTTACAGGGGCTTTTCTTCTTCTCATTTTGATCTTTCCTTCAAATTTTTATGAAATTTTACTCAAACGTTTGCAAATTTTAGCAACGTCTGCGAACCTAAATTTTTACTTTTTTGTTGCAGCTGCAGCGCCAGCTTTAGGGCGTTTAGCACCATATTTAGAACGAGAAACTGTTCTTTTTGCAACACCAGCAGTATCAAGTGCACCACGAACGATGTGATATTTAACACCTGGTAAGTCTTTAACCCTACCGCCGCGAACTAAAACGATACTGTGTTCTTGTAGGTTATGACCTTCACCGCCGATATAGCTGATGACTTCAAAACCACTTGTTAGCCTAACTTTGGCAACTTTCCTCAAAGCTGAGTTTGGTTTTTTAGGAGTTGTAGTATAAACCCTAGTGCAAACTCCTCTTCTTTGAGGGCACTCTTTTAACGCTGGAGATTTTGACTTAACGGTCACTTTCTTGCGTTCTTTTCTGACCAATTGATTTATGGTTGGCACAATAATTCCTTTCAACTAAATTTATTAAAAAGACCTAATTTTATTTAAAATAAACTTAAATAACGGTTAATAAGTTAGACTTACTCATCTAATTCTTGATTTTATAAAAACTCTGCTGTCTTTATTTTGTATTAGTCTCGCTTGACAGCATATTTGCCACTACCTATCAAAAGAATACAAAGTGAAATAGCAATATAAAGGTAAATAAGTTCTGATTTAAAACCATTAACTTCATTTAATGCAAATAAATTTGTAAATCCATAGTACGAGTATAAAATAGTAATACTAGTACCTAAAACTAGGATAGCACCTATCCTTGAATAAAAACCAATAATTAACATTATGGGTGCTAATACTTCTCCAAGATAAGAAAAATATGCTAAAAATTCAGGCAAACCAGCATTTACTAATATACCTTTTACCCCGCTAAGTCCATGTAAAATTTTACCAAAACCATGCATAAAAAGGCAGATACCAAGTCCTAAACGTATAAATAAAAGTCCAAGATCAATGTTTTTCATAAATTCTCCATGATGTGATTTAAAGACAAGGATTTTATTAGGTGATAGTTAATAGCTTGTAAATTTTTAATTGATTTAATTCTATAAAGAGGTTAAGCCCCAAAAATAGGGGCTTAAAGGACTAGTTTTCTTTGATTTTTACTTTTTTATCTTTATAAAAACCAGTTCCGACTGGGATCATACGTCCAAGGATAACGTTCTCTTTTAGATCCTCAAGATAGTCAAATTTAGCAGCAATCGATGCTTCTGTTAAAACTTTAGTTGTCTCTTGGAACGATGCAGCAGAGATCACACTATCACTTCCGATAGCTGCTCTTGTAACGCCTAATAAGATCGGTTCAGCAATAGCTGGCTCACCGCCCATGTTCATGATGCGCTCATTTTCTTCTTTAAATTTATTTCTTGAAACCATATCGCCAACTATGAAATTTGTATTTCCACTATCAACGATTTTAACTTGGCGAAGCATTTGAGAGACGATGATCTCGATATGTTTATCTGCGATCGCAACACCTTGGCGGCGATAAACTTGTTGAATCTCGCTAATCAAATAATAATGAAGCGCTTTTTCGCCAAGAATTCTTAAAATATCGTGGCTTGAAATTAGCCCATCAGTTAGTTTCTCGCCAGCATGGACAAATTCCCCGTCTCTTACTTGGATCTGACGACTTTTCTCGATCAGATACTCAGCAGTTGTGCCATCTTCAGCTTGAATGATTATGCGCTCTTTTGAGCGAAGTGGCTTGTCAAATCTAACCACACCATCAATCTCCGCAACGATAGCTGTATTTTTAGGGCGTCTTGCTTCAAATAGCTCGCTAACTCTTGGAAGACCACCAGTGATATCTTTTGACTTAGCGACAGCTTTTGGAGTCTTAGCCAAAATATCAGCCTGAGCTACTTCATCACCACTTGAGACAAAGATCGCAGTTTTTGGATCAAGCGGATACTTAATTAAATTTCCTTTTTTAGTAGCGATAATAATCGCAGGTTTTACACCGCTTGGCAAATACTCATTGATAACAAGACGTCTTTGTCCAGTCGCCTCATCTGCTTGCTCAGTCGCACTATATCCTGGCTCAATATCCTCAAAGCTAACCACACCAGCTTCTTCAGCAATAGTTGGAGTTGAGTATGGGTCCCACTCAGCAATACTCAACTTATCATCTTTTTCAGGTAACGAAACTACTGTCGCTCTCTCAACTGCATCATTATCAGAAACTTGGATGATAGAATTTCTTGGGATATAATGGCGAACCGCCTCACGTCCATCTTTATCAGAAACAACTACAAAGAAACCTTTTTCAGTTACTTTGTGACCTTTTTTGATATCTTTAACCCTATCAAGATAATCACCTTTTAATATGAAAAATTTAACTACACCATTTGCGTCAGCTAAAATTTTACGAGTTACCGGATCTCCGTCTGAAATTTTAAGTTCACTAGCGTATGGGATACGATTTGGGATATTCCAACCCTCTTTTATAATCTCAACGATACTTTCATTCTCTTTTACTTTATCGCCACTTACATAAGGTATATACATCTTTCCTTCGATCTTTCCGCTAACACCAGCTAATTCATTTGGCTTAGCAAGATCATTTCTTCTAATTGTATATTTAACCTCTTCTTTTTTACCTTTTATCACGATATTTACATCTTCGTGGGCATATTCGATCTCTATTTTGCCGTCAATCGTTGATTTAATCTTTGGCTCAACAAGTAGTACAGCCGCGCTTCTTCTATTTGCAACGATCTTCTTATCGCCGTTATCATAAGTATTAAGGTTGTAATATCTGATAAAACCTTCTTTTTGGGCGATTACTTGACGATCTTGTTGCTCAGTAGAAGCCGTACCACCGATGTGGAATGTTCTTAGCGTTAGCTGTGTACCTGGCTCACCGATAGATTGGGCTGAAATGATACCAACTGCTTCACCTGGTTTTACAAGTTTACCTTCACCCAAATTTAAGCCGTAGCATTTTGCACAAACGCCTTTTGGTGCTTTGCACGTTATAGGTGTTCTAATGCTTACTGATTTTATACCAGCCTCAGTTATAGCTCTAGCTTTTTCTTCATCAAGTAACGTGCCTTCGCTAAATAAAATTTCATTTGTTATAGGATCGATCACATCATCTGCTAAAACACGGCCCAATACTCTTTCTTCAAGGCTTTCTATTAGCTCGCCGCTCTCTGTAATATCTGTGATTTCAACACCCTCGTGCGTACCGCAGTCATGCATTGTAACCTTAACGTTTTGAGCAACATCGATTAGCTTTCTTGTTAAGTAACCAGCGTTAGCTGTTTTTAGCGCGGTATCCGCAAGACCTTTTCTAGCTCCGTGAGTAGAGTTGAAGTACTCCATTATATTTAGACCTTCACGGAAGTTTGAAATGATCGGCGTTTCAATAATTGAGCCATCAGGTTTTGCCATAAGACCACGCATACCAGCTAGCTGGCGAATTTGTGCTGCACTACCTCTAGCGCCTGAGTCTGCCATCATATAAATTGAGTTAAATCCGCCTTTATCATTTTGGATAAGTTTCATCATCTCGCTTGCAACGCTGTTGTTTGTATCTGTCCAGATATCGATGATCTTGTTGTATCTCTCACTATCTGTTAAAAGACCAGCGCCATATTGCTTTTGAATTTCACGAACTTTTTTCTTAGCTTCGTCAATATACTTTTGCTTGCTATCTGGCACGATGATATCTGCGATAGAGATAGAAATTCCTGCTTTTGTAGCATATCTAAAGCCTAAATTTTTAAGCTTATCAAGGAAGTCAGCCGTTACTTCAAGGCCGCCATTTCTATAAACATAATCAACCAAATTTGCAATATCTTTTTTCTTCATGATCTTATTCCACATATTTTCAGGGACAAAATCAGGAAGTATCGCTCTTAGGATCAAGCGACCAGCAGTTGTAAAGATGATCTTGTTATCAACCATAGTTTTGATCTTAGCATGAAGGCCAAGAGTGTTAGCCTCTTCGGCGATCATTACTTCATCGACGCTTGAGAAAATTTTATTTGCACCTTTTTCATCGTTTCTCTCTAGGCTTAAATAATAAATTCCTAAAACCATATCTTGTGAAGGGACTGTGATAGCCTTACCACTTGCAGGAAGCAAGATGTTCATTGAGCTAAGCATCAAAATTTTACACTCAGCGATAGCTTCCTGCGATAGTGGTACGTGAACAGCCATTTGGTCGCCGTCGAAGTCAGCGTTGAACGCCGCACAAACTAACGGGTGAAGCTGGATCGCCTTACCTTCAACAAGAACTGGGTGAAACGCCTGGATAGAGAGCTTGTGAAGTGTCGGAGCACGGTTTAGCATGACTGGATAGTCTTTAACTACCTCTTCTAAGCACTCCCAAACCTCATTTGTCTTATCTTCTATCATCTTTTTAGCTTGCTTAACGGTTGTCGCATAGCCTTTTTCTTCAAGGCGAGCAAGCAAATGTGGCTTAAATAGCTCTAAAGCCATCTTCTTTGGAAGACCGCACTGATCCATTTTTAGCTTTGGGCCAACGACGATAACAGAACGTCCAGAGAAGTCAACACGCTTACCTAGCAAATTCTGACGGAAGCGGCCTTGCTTACCTTTGATGATCTCACTTAGTGATTTTAGTGGGCGTTTATTTGCACCTTTTACCGCATTTGCTCTACGGCCATTGTCAAATAGCGCATCAACAGCCTCTTGAAGCATTCTCTTTTCGTTTCTGATAATGATCTCAGGTGCGTCAAGCTCAAGTAGGCGTTTTAGACGGCTATTTCTATTTATTACACGGCGATATAGATCATTTACGTCCGAAACAGCAAATTTACCGCCATCAAGATTAACAAGTGGTCTAAGATCAGGCGGAAGAACTGGTAAATTTGTTATCATCATCCACTCTGGGCGGTTGCCTGAATTTAAAAAGCTCTCGATAACTTTTAGACGTTTTACGATAGTTTTTTTCTTAGCCTCAGAATTTGTAGACTCCATCTCTTCTTTTAGTTGATTTAAAATTTCCATCAAATCAAGTTCAGCTAGCATATCATAGATGACCTCGCCACCCATTCTAGCACTAAAGCCAGTTTCTTCATATCTTGAAGCTAGGCTTTGATATTGCTCTTCGTTTAAAACGTCATATTTTTCAACTTTTTTAGAATTTTCATTGTCATAATAAGCCTCACCAGCGTTATCAACAATGTATGCCTCGTAGTAAAGTACGCGCTCAAGGTCTTTCATCTTGATACCAAGAAGCGCACCTATACGGCTTGGCAAGAAATTTACATACCAGATATGAGCCACTGGAGTTACAAGCTCGATATGACCCATACGAGAGCGGCGAACTTTAGATGTTGTTACTTCAACGCCGCACTTTTCGCATTTGATACCTTTGTAGCGCATCTTTTTATATTTACCGCAAAGGCACTCGTAGTCGCGGATAGGTCCGAAAATTTTGGCACAAAACAGACCGTCACGCTCAGGTTTTAGCGTGCGGTAGTTGATAGTTTCTGGTTTTTTAACCTCGCCATAACTCCAAGATTTTATCTTCTCAGGACTTGCTAAACGAAGTTGGAAAGCTTCAAAATCACGAGGTCTATGCTCTTCTTTTATCTCAACTGGTTTTAAATTAGTTAGTTTCATTTGTCTCATCCTCATCATATACTTCCACATCAAGAGCTAGTGATTTTAGCTCGTTTGTTAGAACAAAGAACGTCTCAGGGATACCAGTCTCAGGAACGTTTTCACCTCTTGTTAAAGCTTTGTAAGCAGAAAGTCTTCCCTCAACATCGTCTGATTTTACAGTTAGCATCTCTCTTAGTGTATGAGCAGCACCATAAGCCTCAAGTGCCCAAACCTCCATCTCACCAAACCTTTGACCACCAAATAGCGCCTTACCACCGACAGGTTGTTGTGTAACAAGGCTGTATGGTCCAGTACTTCTTGCGTGAACTTTTTCATCAACCAAGTGGTGAAGTTTTAGCATATACATACAACCAACATTAACGCGTTCTCTTATCTTTGAGCCTGTACGTCCGTCATATAGCTCAGTTTTACCGTCACTATCTATCTTTGCCATCTCAAATAGTTTTGCAAATTCGTCAGCTTTAACGCCTTCAAAAATCGGAGTTGCAAATCTTACGCCATTGCTCCAATCTTTTGCATACTCAAGAAGCTTCTCATCACTCATCTTACCAAGAGCTTTTTTAGCATCCATTAGCTTAGCAACGCTTGCGATTTCTATCATCTTGGCTCTTAGCTCTTTTATCCACTCGCCTTTTTTAGTCTCAAAAATTTCATTGATCTGCTCGCCCAAGCGGTAACCAACAAGACCAAGGTGGCTCTCCAAAATTTGACCGATGTTCATACGGCTTGGAACGCCTAGTGGGTTTAGCACGATATCAACGATCTGACCGCTTGGAAGATACGGCATATCGACTTCTCTAACTATATTTGAAACGATACCTTTATTGCCGTGACGTCCAGCCATCTTATCACCAACTTTTAGTTTGCGTTTTGTAGCTATATAAACTTTTACAAGTTTTACAACGCCGCTTGGCAAAATGTCATCTTTTTCTAAAATCTCTATCTTAGCGTCGTGCTCTTCTTTAAGCTTTTTCTTCTCATTTTGGAAGTAATTTTTTAGCTCGTCATATTTCTTTTGGATATCTTTTGAAAAGCTCTTTACGATAGCATTTAGGGTAAATCTGTTAATATTCTCAAAGTCAGCTTTATTGATCTTTGAGCCTTTTTTATACTCTTTTTTATTTACCTCTTGATCGCTCGCTAGTGGGTTTTTAGAAAGAAGCGCTGTAACTTTTAGCATCTCTTCGCGGTCTAGCATAAGCAGTCTATCGTGATGCTCTTTTTCTAAAAGTGTCTTCTCTTCTTCGTAAGCTTTGTTCGTTCTGCTATCTTTTTCATAGCCTTTTTTGGTGAAAATTTTAACATCAACAACCACGCCTTCCATCGAAGCTGAAGCATAGAGCGATTTATTTACAACGTGACCAGCCTTTTCACCAAAGATCGCACGCAAAAGTCTTTCTTCTGGAGTTGGCTTAACTTCGCCTTTTGGAGATACTTTACCAACAAGGATCATGCCAGGCTTGATCTCTGTACCGATTTTAACTATACCACTTTCATCAAGGTGCATAAGCTCCTCTTCTTTGACGTTTGGTATATCTTTTGTTATCTCCTCAACCCCGTCTTTTAACTCACGAGCCTCAATCTCTTTTTCATAGATATGAACACTTGTAAAGGCGTCTTCACGTATCATTTTTTCACTAATGACGATCGCATCCTCATAGTTGTAGCCATTCCAAGGCATAAATGCTATTAGTGCGTTTTTACCAATGGCTAGCTCGCCTTTTTCCATACTTGGACCGTCAGCGATTATTTGACCGGCAACGATTTCATCACCTTTTTTAACTATCGGATGTTGAGAAAAAGTCGTATTTTGGTTTGTTCTTAAATTTTTCTCCAAAGAGTAATGATCGATATATGGACCAGCTTCGTCTTCGCCCAAAATAAATATATTTTTATTGTCAACCTTTTCAACCACACCACTACGTTTTGCTTTTACGCTTTCCCATGCATCTCTTGCGATAACGCTTTCCATACCTGTTCCAACAATAGGAGCAGTTGAGCGAAGTAGTGGCACTGCCTGACGTTGCATGTTTGAACCCATGAGAGCACGGTTAGCATCATCATGCTCTAGGAATGGAATAAGTGAAGCCGCAACACCAGCTATCATACCAGAACAAAGGTCAATCAAAGTAACATCTTCTCTACGGGCAAGCATCATCTCGCCATCTTTTCTAACTTCAATCAAGTCCTCAACGATGTGTCCATTTTCATCAAGTTTAGTTGATGCTGGAGCTATAACATTACCCTCTTCTTGAGTTGCGGTTAAATAAACTATCTCATCAGTCACTTTGCCATCTATAACTTTTTTGTAAGGAGCTTCAACAAAGCCAAGATCATTCACTTTTGCATAAGTTGAAAGCGTATTGATAAGACCAATATTTTGACCTTCTGGAGTCTCAACCGGACAAATTCTGCCGTAGTGGGTTGGGTGAACGTCACGCACCTCAAAGCCAGCACGCTCTTTTACCAAACCACCTTCGCCAAGTGCAGATAGACGGCGCTTGTGAGTAACCTCACTAAGCGGGTTTGTCTGATCCATAAACTGGCTTAATTGACCGCCTGTGAAAAATTCCATAATTGTTGCAGTAATCATTTTTGGATTAATGAGGTCGTATGGCATAATCTCTTCGGTATTATTACTTAAACTTGTAAATTTATCGCGGATAGCCTTTTGCATCTTTACAAAACCAAGGTGAAGTTCACTAGCGAGCAGCTCACCGATTGACCTTATACGGCGGTTGCCAAGGTGGTCGCGGTCATCAATGTGACCTTGTCCATTTTTAACTTTTATAAGATATTTCGCAGTTTTTATGATATCTTCGCTTGTTAGTAAAGTAACATATTCTGGTACATCAAGTGAGAGCTTATGATTCATCTTCATACGACCAACTTTTGTTAAATCATATCTCTCAGGATTAAATAGCATATCATTTACAAAACTCTTTGCAGCCTCTTTGACAACTGGCTCTCCTGGTCTCATAACCTTATAAATTCTAATAGCCGCAAGATCGTTTTCGTCATCCACGCCCTCAGTTTGTTTTAAAACCTTAAGCATATCGTTGTCAGCTATGAAAGAATTTATAATCGCATCATCAACACCAGCAGCAGAGTTATTTATAATCTCAATACTTTCATGTTCAGCTAAAATTTTTGCAAGTTTATTCTCGTCAAGAGCAGATAGTGTATCATATAAAATTTCTCCACTCTCTGTATTTATTACAGGGTTTGCCAAATATCTACCAATAAGTGCTTCAACTGGGTATTCAACAAATTTTACGCCATCTTCAATCAACTTATCAGCTTTTTTCTTGGTTAGACGTTTGCCTGCTTGGTGAAGAATTTCTCCATCTTCGTTTTTTATATCATATTCAACTCTTCCCAAATAATCTTCAGGATTAAAAAGAGTTAAGAATTTGTTATTTTTAATAATTAAATTTTGTATTGGATAAAACAACTTAATAATGTCTTGTTTTTTATATCCAAGCGCCCTAAATAATATAGTTACTGGCACTTTTCTACGTTTATTTATCCTAACATATAAAATATCTTTTGTGTCATATTCGAAATGTAGCCAAGAGCCACGATCAGGTATTATTTGAGCTGTATAAATTAATTTATTTGCAACAGTCGCGCTCTCTTCTTGTTTAAAAATAACACCTGGACTTCTATGGAGTTGATTTACAACAACACGCTCAACACCATTTATAATAAATGAAATTCTATCAGTCATTAGTGGAATTTCACGTATAAAAATTTCTTGTTCTTTTATATCTTTAACACCAACTTTATCACCTGTCTTATCATCTTTCTCATGAACGATAAGACGTATTTTCATCTTTAAATTTACAGAGTATGTAAGACCTCTTTCTATACACTCTCTAATTGTATATTTTGGTTTTCCAATTTCTGAGCCAACATATTCTAAAGTCAAACGATTTTGCGGATCATGTATTGGAAAGATTGATTTGAAAACTTTTTCTATACCGCTTTCTGTTTGATTGTTATTTAGATTTAAAAAATTATCAAAGCTCTTTTTTTGTAGTTGTAGTAGGTTCGGAACGTCTATCTCCTTAACGACATTAGAGAAGTCAACCCTAAGACGATTTCCTGAGTATAAGCTATTTAACATTGCATCTACCTCGTGGTAATTTTGAAAGAAAAGTATAGCCTTTTAACAAGGCATCTAAAATTTAAAAAAAGAGAGAGCCTATGCCCTCTCTTGAAATATTAAGCTCAAATAATAAAAAATTATTTAAGTTCAACCTTGGCACCAGCTTCCTCAAGCTCTTTTTTAGCTGCCTCAGCCTCATCTTTGCTAACGCCTTCTTTAAGAACAGATGGTGTTCCCTCAACTGCGTCTTTGGCTTCTTTAAGACCAAGACCAGTAAGTGCTCTAACAACTTTAATAACGTTGATTTTCTTATCACCAGAATCAACCAAGACAATGTTAAATTCTGTTTTTTCCTCTGCTGCAGCTGCTGCACCGCCTGCTGCAACAGCACCACCAGCTACCATTACAGGAGCTGCGCTAACACCAAATTTCTCTTCGAACTCTTTTACAAGTTCACTAAGTTCAAGTACAGAAAGATTAGATATAAACTCTAATACATCTTCTTTAGTAATTGCCATTTTTAATCCTTATTATTTTTTAATTTAAATTAAGCTGATTGTTCTTTTTTCTCTTTAAGCGCATTCAAACCAATTGTGAAATTTTGAATTGGCGCATTCCAAACTTGTAAAAGCATTGCAATAAGCTCATCACGGCTAGGCATTTTAGATAGAGCTTTAACTTTATCAACGCTAGCAACTTCGCCATCAATATAAGCTGTTTTTATTTTGAAAAGATCAGCATTAGACTCTTCAAATTTTGCGGCTACTTTAGTTACTGCTAATTGATCTTCGCTCCAAAGATAGATATTTGTATCTTTGAGTTCCATTCCGACTTTATCAGAATTTTTAAGAGCAATATTTGCAAGAGTATTTTTAATAACCTGAACTTTTACATTTTGTTCTTTAGCAGAATTTCTTAAAACTTCAAGTTTCTTTACTGAAAGGCCACGATAGTCACAAACTATAATAGCTTCAGCAGTTTTAAATTCACTCTCTAATTTTGCAACAACTTCAGTTTTTTCGTTACGTGTCACTTTTTCTCCTTTCCGACCGGTAATTTCAAGCAGAGCGGGTCGAATCAATTAAGCCCAATGGCCTCGGCTATCTCCAATCTAAGATATAAATTTTAATTTTTAGTTTTATTTTAAGTCCATAACTTCTTGAGTATCAAGAGCTATAGATGGGCTCATTGTCAAAGACAACGAAGCATTTTTAACATATCTACCCTTTGCAGTTGCAGGCTTATGTTTATTGATCGCTTTAATAAATGTTGAAATATTTTCATTTAATTGTTCTTTAGTAAAATTAACTTTACCAAGGCCTGCATGTATATTTCCTTGCTTATCAACACGGAAATTTACTTGACCACTTTTTGCATTATTAACTGCTTGTGCAACATCCATTGTAACTGTACCAGTTTTTGGATTTGGCATTAATCCTTTTGGTCCTAAAATTCTACCGACCTTACCTACAAGGCCCATTAAATTTGGAGTAGCTATAAGAACATCAAAATTCATTATACCTTTTTGAATATCTTCGACCAAATCATCTGCACCAACAATATCAGCACCAGCTGCTTTAGCCTCATCAGCTTTAGCATCTTTTGCAATAACAGCAACTCTTACAGTTTTACCTGTACCAGCTGGCAAAACTACTGAACCACGAACCATTTGATCAGCATGTCTTGGATCAACATTTAATTTTAATGCAATCTCAACTGTTTCATTAAATTTAGCAGAAGCTAGAGCTTTGACCGTATCAATAGCCCCACTAAGATTATAAATTTTATCTTGCTCTACTTTTTTGAGCAATTCTTGAAATCTCTTGCTAGTTTTTCCCATAAATTTCTCCGCATATATATTGCTTCCGTCTTTTGCTAATCAACCTGACGGTAAAGGCTTTAGTCTACTACTTCGACACCCATTGAGCGAGCTGAGCCAGCAATAATCTTGGCTGCTTGCTCTTTATCATTTGTATTCAAATCAACAAGTTTTTTCTCAACTATTTCTAGAACTTGAGCTTTTGTCAATTTGCCTACTTTATTTTTTAAAGGATTATCAGTTCCTTTTGTTATACCTGCAGCCTTTTTAATAAGATCTGTAGCAGGAGGCTGTTTTGTGATAAATGTAAAACTCTTATCAGCATAAACAGTTATAACAACTGGAATATTAAACCCAACCATATCTTTTGTTCTTTCATTAAAGGCTTTACAAAATTCCATAATATTAACACCTTTTTGTCCAAGAGCTGGACCAACTGGTGGACTAGGATTTGCTTTTGTTGCAGCAATTTGTAATTTTATTTCACCTATAACTTTTTTAGCCATTTCTTGCTCCTTAAATTATCTTCTCAACTTGTGAATACAAAATATCAACAGGGGTACTTCTACCAAAAATAGAAACATTAAGTCTAAGTTTGCCATGTATCATGTCATATTCTTCAACAATACCTGTAAAGTTAGCAAAAGGACCTTCTGTTATACGAACACTCTCACCATCCTCAAAGAATATCTTAGGTTTTGGTGCAGCCCTTTTTTGAACTTTTTCCAAAATAGTATTTATATCTTTTTCAGATAATGGCGTAGGTTTTTTGGCCTCACCAATAAAACGTCCAACTTTTGGTAAAGATTGAATCCTGTGCCAAAGAGCCGTATCAAGATCTAAGCACGCAAAAGCATAACCTGGGTAAAGAGTTCTTTCGTTGATTTTTTGCTTACCATTTTTTATTTCTATTACGTCTTCCGTAGGAACTATAATTTCTTTTAGTTGATCTTCTATTCCATGATCTTTTACTAAATTTTCAATTCCTCTTTTTACTGCCATTTCGCTTCCAACGTAAGTCTGTATAGCATACCATTTATGTGACATTACTTCTTTCCTTATATCATATAACTTTAGATAAAACAAAGGACATAATAACATCAACAAGAGCTAAAAAAAGTGATACAACAGCAACTACGATAAAAACTGCAAAAAAAGCATTTCTAATTTGTTCTTTTGTAGGATAAATAACCTTCATTATTTCCAATTTAGAAAGCTTAATATAATTTATAATTTTTTCCATAATCTTAACCTTAGTCGTGGCAGGGCAAGAGGGATTCGAACCCCCAACCATTGGATTTGGAATCCAGCGCTCTACCGTTGGAGCTATTGCCCTAATAGCTTCTTAATTAACTTTTTAATTTAACTTCTTTATGAATAGTATGTTTTTTTAATCTTGGGCAATACTTTTTAAGTTCAACTTTATCCGTAGTAGTTTTACTATTTTTAGTTGTTGTATAATTTATATCACCACTTTCGGAGCATTTTAAACCAATTTTAATTCTCATATAAGTCCTTATTAAGATATCAAAGGGATATCCTCCCTTTGACAAATTTTTATAAATTAACCAAGTATTTTTGAAACAACACCTGAACCAACAGTCCTACCACCTTCACGGATAGCAAAACGAGTACCTTCCTCAAGTGCTACTGGAGCAATCAATTCAACAGAAATTCTTACATTATCACCTGGCATAACCATCTCTGTTCCTTCTGGGAGCGTAATTGAACCAGTAACATCAGTTGTTCTTACGTAGAATTGTGGTCTATAGTTATTAAAGAAAGGAGTATGGCGACCACCTTCTTCTTTTGTCAAGATATAGACTTCACCTTCAAATTTTGTATGAGGGGTAATTGATTTAGGCTTGCAAAGAACCATACCACGCTCAACGTCCTCTTTTTTGGTACCACGGAGAAGAACGCCGACATTATCACCAGCTTCGCCTTGATCCATCTCTTTTCTAAACATTTCAACACCAGTAACTGTTGTTGTTTGAGTTGGCTTAATACCGACAATTTCAATTGTGTCACCAACTTTTATAACACCTTTTTCAATTCTACCAGTTACAACTGTACCACGACCTGAAATCGAAAAAACATCTTCGATTGGCATAAGAAGGTCTTTATCTGTTGCACGAACTGGAGTTGGAATATAGCTATCAACTGCATCCATTAATTCCATAATTTTTGCTGACCATTCGCCATCTTGACCAGCTTTTGCCTCTTCAAGAGCTTTAAGTGCTGAACCAGAAACAATAGGTGTATCATCGCCTGGGAAATTATACTCATTAAGTAATTCACGGATTTCCATTTCAACCAACTCAAGTAGCTCTGCATCATCAACCATATCAGCTTTGTTCATGAAAACAACAATATATGGAACACCAACTTGGCGTGATAACAAAATATGCTCTCTAGTTTGTGGCATTGGACCATCAGCTGCAGAAACAACCAGAATAGCTCCATCCATTTGCGCAGCACCTGTAATCATATTTTTTACATAGTCGGCGTGACCAGGGCAGTCAACGTGAGCATAGTGGCGTTTCTCTGTCTCGTACTCAATATGTGAAGTAGCAATTGTAATACCACGCTCTTTTTCTTCTGGAGCATTATCAATATTATCATAATCTTTTAGCTCAGCAAGTCCTTTGCGTGAAAGAACAGCAGATATTGCAGCTGTTAATGTAGTTTTACCATGATCTACGTGACCAATAGTACCTATGTTTACGTGCGGCTTGTTACGTGAAAATTTTTCTTTAGCCATCTTTTCCTCCGTATGTGATATATGTCTTTTTTCATACCAAATTTGTATAATCATAATAAAATCATATTAACCAGTGGAGCTCATAGCGGGACTTGAACCCGCGACCTCTTCCTTACCAAGGAAGTGCTCTACCTCTGAGCCATATGAGCGAAAAACGCTTGGCAGAGATGATTCCAATTAAATAATACAAACAACTAAAAATTTTGAAAATAAAGTAAGGAATAACTGTGTTTAGTAAAATCTAGATACAGCTCCCAGTTTATTTTCCCAAATTTTGGAGCGGGAAACGGGGCTCGAACCCGCGACCCTCAGCTTGGAAGGCTGATGCTCTAGCCAACTGAGCTACTCCCGCATAACAATGGTGGTGAGACGTGGATTCGAACCACGGAAGACATAGTCAGCAGATTTACAGTCTGCCCTCGTTGGCCGCTTGAGTATCTCACCTTAAACATTAATAAACTATTTTGGTATTTTCTGGTCAAACACTGTTACAAAAATGGAGCTGGTGAACGGACTTGAACCGCCGACCCACTGCTTACAAGGCAGTAGCTCTACCAACTGAGCTACACCAGCACCTGTTTTGTGAAGTGGCAATTATATATCAAAACAAGGTAAAAGTCAAGGGAAGTTTAAAAAAATATTCGTAAAAATTAAAATCATAAAATATAGCCATTTAAGAATACAAATTTTTATTAGATTTAAATCCATAATACATCATTAAGCATTTATGAAAAATGTATAATTTTTATAGTTTTATTTTTTTTAAAAGCTAAAATTTCTATAATTACAAAAAATATATAAGGATTTAATATGCAATTTTTACCTTGGGCGATAATTTTATTACTAATTTACGTAATTTATTTTCTAATGATACGTTATGAGAAAAGAATATCGACTCTTAGCAAATTAATTGAACAAAATAGTGATGGCATTAAAGAAAATAGGGATTTGATTGGACAAAATAGATCACTTATTGAAAAAAACAAACACGATATCGAAAAAAATACAAAAGACATCATAACAAATGTTGAAAAAGTAGATATCGATTTGGAAGACTAAAGTTTCTAATTTCTTATCTCGGCTATTAATAAATTTGCTAGAATTTTTTATTTAAGATTTTAGCAAATCATTTTTTATTTGAAAATTTTATATTTATTGTATTCTTCAGCTAGTAAAAGTTGTGTACGTATTTCTTGTGGGCGTATATATAAAAAATTTATAGTTTTTGAAGAAGAATCTTAATTTTTCAAAAAATAAGTCAAGATTTTATGCGTCAAGCTGCTTCATTAAAAGCACAAGCCCTATTCTATCCTTTACATTTAACTTACTATAAATCGAGCTTGTATGTGCTTTGACTGTTCTTAGTGTAATGCCTGTTTTTTCTGAAATTTCATTATTTGTTAGACCCTGATAGATTAAATCTGCAATTTCTCTTTCCCTTGAACTAAGCTCAGAGAGGTCGGTCTTTTTGTCTACCTTTTCACTTTCGCTATTAATATATGAGCCGGTTAGCTCACTAATCATTGCCTGAACAAATTCTTGGTAAAGCCATATATTTCCATTAAAAATGGTTTCAAAAGCATCTTCAAAGTGTGTCTTTCTCATATGAGAATTTGCATAGCCCTTGATTCCAAGTGTAAGCAGGTGCTTGCCTTCGTTTATCGTTGGCCTATTTGAGAGTATGAGTATTTTTATATTTGGGGAATTTTCAATTATATTTTTTATAACATCATCAATATTATCTTTAAAAACATCAATATCAATGCCTATAATATCAACATCATCATTTATATGAGAAAAAAACTCTTTTCTATTATGTATAAATTTCACATCGCTATTGCCAGTAAAATAGCTTCTCCAAATATTGTTTAATGCACTATTTTGTGTAAATAAAATAACTTGCATTACCTTTCCTTGGATTATTTATATGATTCTTTCATAAATTTTTTTATTATTGATAAAAAATTCTACGTGACGACTTTCGCCGTTTTTGCGTATCTTGTAATCTATTGATGAGAAAAATTTAGTAACCACTGAGGATTTTTCTTCTAAAAGAATGGTCATTTCGAAAAAATCTTGTGATATAGCATATTTATAAGGAGTATTTAAATTTAAAATTCCAGGATCAAAGTCAAATTTATCCAAACTCTGGTCAAAGCCTTTTATTAAAATTTTAATACTTCTTACTATATCATCTTGAATTTTTATATTTTCAAATAGTTTTTTATGCCTACTAGCAACATCTACTAATTGTAAAAAATCTATTTCACAATCACTAAATTTAAATCGTTCAATTTCATCATTAACTATATCGCAGCAATGATCATCTTTTATGAGATAGAAATTTTGTAAATTTTGAAATTTTCCGATCTCATATTCACCAAATTTCTTATCATAAAAAGCGATCTTACCCATTACCTCTCCGTTAAGGCATTTTGTTTTGCCTTTAAAATAGGCTTTAATAAATAATCAAGTATTGTCTTTTTACCGGTAATGATATCAGCTGAGACTATCATACCAACTTTTATTCTAAGCGGTTTTTCTTCGCTACCAAGATAATTTTTCTCAGTTTCTATCCTAACCAAATAATAGCTCTCGCCAGTTTTTTCATTAGTCTCCGTATCGGCACTAATCTGCGTTACTTTGCCTTTTAAACCACCGTAAATACTAAAATCATAGGCCGTAAATTTAACCATCGTATCAAGCCCAGGCCTCAAAAATGCAACATCAGCTGGTTTTACTTTTACTTCAGCAACCAATTTATCCTCAAGAGGAACGATCTCGGCAATATTTTCACCAGGCTTAATAACTCCTGATACTGTATGAACCATCATTTTGCTGACAATACCATTTACTGGAGATCTTACATATGTTCTTTCTACTCTATCGCTTAGACTGATTTGTGATTCATTTATCCTTGCGATCTCTGCTGAAACTTCATTTAGCTCTTTTTTTGCATTGTTTTTAAAAGCAAGTTTTGCTTCTTCGATCTTATTTTTCGCTTCTTTTATAGTTGATTCAACTCTTGGTACGGCAAGAACGGCAGCATCGAGCTCGCCTCTTAGATCATTTACACGTCTTTGAAGTTGGATGTATTCAACCTCACTAACAAGACCTTTTTTAAAGATTGGCTCCATAATGGCCTTTTCTTTTAGAACAAGATTATAGCTATTTTGAGTTTGAGAAATTTTATTTTTTAGTTCGACTAATTCACTCTGGCGTTGATGAATTTGCTCTGTTAAAATTCCTATCTGTTCATTTAAGTGATCAATATTTGAATTATGCAGACTTAGTTCATATCTTATGGCTTTGCTATTGTTCGCATCTCTAGCTTCATCGTAGTCAAAATCCTTATCATTTGCCTCAGCATCAAGCCTCATAAATTTTGCTTGAAGTTCATCAAGTCTTAGTTTTGATTCACCATAACTACTCGTAAAATTTTTATTATCTAGCCTTATTAGAATTTGATCTTTCTTGACTTCGTCACCCTCTTTTACAAAAATTTGATCGACTATACCGCCTTCAAGATTTTGTATCGCTTGGTTTTTTCCAGACGGGATGATCTTACCACTACCTCTTGTGATCTCATCTATTTGTGCCCAAGAAGCCCAAACAAGAAGCCAAAACATAGTTATAGCAACTGTATAGAGTATCTTTTTAGATGTAGATGGGGCTTTAGCCAAAACAGCTTCAGAAAGACTTGACATAAATTTCAAATCATAAGCATCATAATTTTTTGTTTGAAGATTAGACTTTATATCATCTACACTATTTAAAATTTTATTACTAGCTTCCTCTTGTTCTTTTATGTTATTTTCAGAAATTAATCTTTTTTCAGTTTTTGGATTTTCATTTTGCTTATTCTTGATATCTTCTTGCATGATCACTTCCCACTAAGTCTTGCTAAAACTTCATCTCTTGGTCCGTCCAATAAAATTTTGCCATTGTCCATAACTATAAGTCTATCAACAAGATCTAGCATCGACGTCCTATGCGTAACAAGCAGCATCGTTTTATTTGCTGTATTTGTCTTTAAATTTATTTTTAACTTATTTTCAACTGTATTATCAAGAGAATTTGTTGGCTCATCAAGCAAAATAATAGGACTATCCAATAAAAATGCCCTAGCCACAGCTATACTTTGACGCTGTCCGCCACTTATGCCGTCACCTCTTTCAAAGACCGGCATGTCAAATCCAAGTGGATGGGCATTTACATATTCATCAACTCCGCTTACTTTAGCTGCTTTTATAATCTGAATATCATCAACATATGGTGCTTTTTGAACAATATTTTCTCTAACCGTTCCTTTAAAAAGCACAACATCTTGCGGAACGTAGCCGATATTTCGCCTAAGATCGGCTGGGTCGATTTGATTAATATCAATACCATCGATTAGCACTGAGCCTTCAGTTGGTGAGTAAAGTCCCAAAATGAGCTTTTGTAAAGTAGTTTTTCCAGAGCCATTTTTGCCTATAATGCCAACTTTTTCACCTGGCTGAATAACAAAATTTATCCTATCAAGCGAACCTTTTGTGGTATCTGGATATGTAAAGCTTACATTCTTAAACTCAATCTTTCCATCAAAAGAATTTCTTCTAACAAATTTTTTACCTTCTGGCCTTTCAACAGGCATTTGCATAATCTTACTAAGACTTTGATAGGCTGTTTTTGTCTGCTCAAAATTTGCAGCTAGTGAAGCTACCTGTCCCATAGGAGCGATAGCACGAGAGCTAAGCATAACCGCAGCGATAAGACCACCCATTGTAAGATGTGTATCTTGTATCATATAAACACCAAGAACGATGATAGCAATAGTATTTAATTGCACTAAAAAAGATGTAACAGTCGTTATCGAAGTTGTAATAATTTTTGATTTAATGCTTCTATTTGCTATCTCACCAGTTGCCTCTTCCCAGTTCCATTGTATATGGCCACTAGCACCAAGAGTTTTGATAGTCTCAAGACTACTAAGGCTCTCTATTAAAATTCCATTTTTTATAGCCGAAGCCTCAAATGTACTTTTAATGGCATTTTGAAGTGGATCTTTTATAAAAAATGTATAGCATAAAATAGCTATCATGATAACAATTGGCACGAGTACGATATAGCTTCCTATAAAATAAGTAACTATCAAGAAAATGATCGCAAATGGAAGATCGACAATAGCTGCCAATGAGGCTGATGAGAAGAAATTTCTAACCGTATCAAACTCTTTTAGATTACTAGCAAATGAGCCAACAGATTTTGGTTTATTGCTAAACTTCATATCCATAACGCGCTCAAATAAAATAGAGCTCATTATGATATCGCTCTTTTTACCAGCGATCTCAAGAAAATATGATCTTACAAATTTTAAAAAAAGATCTATGCCATAAACTACACTTACACCAAGTGCTAAGACCCAAAGTGTCTCAACCGCATTATTTGGCACAACACGGTCATATACGTTCATCGTAAAAAGCGGACTAGCAAGAACAAATAAATTTATAATAAAACTTGCAAGAACAACATCAAAATAAATCTTTTTTGAACGTTTTAGAGTTCCCCAAAACCAATGATCATTGCCTGCATCAATTAGCTTTGTTGAGCTAGTATCCTCTGGAACAAACTCGCGCTTTAGATAGTATGCATAGCCTAAATATTCTTCTTTTAATTTACTTATTTCTATCGTGCTAGTACCAGTTGAAAGTTCTGGCGTTATGATATTTGCTGTCTTTTTATCTTTACTCAAAGATTGCAAGATGCAAGCTTTTTTGCCTCTAAGCATTAAAATGCAAGGTAAAACTAAAGGAGAGATTTGTTCAAGATCTTTTCTTACAAGGGTAGAAGCAAAGCCAGCACGAGAAGCAGCACGAGAAAATAAAGACCTTGAGCTTTTAAGTGAAAAAAGCTCAATTTCATCGCCATCTTTTACTGGCAAGCCAATAGTTAAAGCATCGGCACTATATGGATTATTATGAAGCTTGGTAAAAATAACCAAACATTGAAGCAGTTCATCTTTTATCTTATCACTATGCATCTATCATCCAATGTTCTTAATTTCATCTATATAAATTCCTTGCATATTTTTAATGCCAAGATCGATTAACTTTTTCTTCTGTTCTTCGCCTTCAACACCGATTGCGATCAAAATAATGTCTTTTGAGCTTAAAACAACATCAAGTGATTGTTTTGTGTTTACTCCTGACTTATCACTTAAGAAGTCAATCAAGACATTTGACTGAATTTTTACATAATCAGGGTTAAATTCTTTTAGTTTTTCGATACCTTTTGCGTTGAGCTCGAAGTGGTCAAAACCAAATCCAAAGCCAAGTTCTTTTAATTTTTTAGTAAGCTTAACTATACTTTCTATGCTAATATCGTCTTTATTTGGAATTTCTATATAGTTTTTATATTTAGAAATTTGGCTTATCTTTTTAAGTGTAGCTTCAAGTTTTGAAAAATTTTCATCTGAGTTTAATATCTCTTTGCCCAAATTTATTGCCAAGTTGCCACTTGGTAAGATATTCTCTGGTAAAATTCTAGCCACCCTATTTAAGATATGAAGATCAAGCATCGCACCTAAATTTAGCTCATTTACCATCGGCATGAAATATGAGGCCATACGCCATACGCCATCTTTATCAACAAGCCTCAAATAAAGCTCATACTGCTCAAAATTTGAATTAAGATCAATCACTTTTTGAGCTGCAAATTTAAATTCATCCTCTTTTATTGAGTCAAAAATAAGCTCTTTATACTTCTCTTTACCAATCACTAAAGTATTTTGATTTTCATTAAATACCTTATATGTAAAGCTTCCAGCAAGTCTTGAGCTAGCCAATGTAACGTCAGCTGAAGTAAGAAGTGTCTTAATATCAGAATTTGGTGAATACTCTACTATCGCAGCATTTACTGGATACTCGCTATCATTTAGTGAAAAATTTGCATAAAGCTTTTTAAATTCGTTCATAATTTCATCACATAGAGCCAAGAAATTTGACGAATTTCTACCATACGAAAGTACAATGAAATCATTATCGTTAAGCCTTGCAACAATCGCATTTTTATCATTATGGATTGATTTTTCTTGTAAAATTTGAGCTATTTTCATTACAACGCTTTGCCATTTTTCAAAGCCAAGCGTGCTTTTTAAATTTATTAGATCTTTAAAACTAACAAGTAAAGCAACACCACTTGAATATTCTTCACTAGCTAGATACTCGCTAAATTTAGTTTGAAAAAATCTTCTGTTATTAGCACCACTCATTGTATCTTTATATAAAAGCTCTTGATACTTACTAAGTGTGGCTGCCTCTCTCTCAAAAATGTCTTTTACTTTACTAACCATAGAGTTCATAGCTAGAACCATTTTTTTAAGATCAGCTGTAAATGGAATTCTTTTCTGAATAATAAATTTATTATCAAGTATGGCCTCAGCCTGATCTTGAACCTTCATAAGCGGTCTAAAAATAGCTTTTAGAGCGAAATATGCTACCACGAGAGTGACAATTATCATTAGAAGAAGAAAATTAAAAATATTTTTTGAGTTAGTATAAAGCTCATTGTAGGCAAGTGCGGTACTACCTTGAACATAAAGCGTGCCAAATTTTGCCCAGCCAGTCATAATCTCGCTATCTGCTATTGGCGCTTCAAACTTGGCTATTTTGTAAAACCACTCAGGAATATCTTTAACAACAGTTTGTTGAGAATTTTCAATAAGAACCTTGCCATCAACATCTTCAAGCTTGATAAGCTTGTATCTACCGCTGTCAAACATAGAATTTATCATTGTTTGAGCCAAGGACATGTCATCTGGATCGATAATAGGCTTTAAAGCAAGTCCAAGCGAATTTGCTGTATGTCTTGCGTTTTCACCAAGCTGGTCATTAATATATCCATTTAGGCTCTTAAAATTTAAGTAGCCAACAGCCATAAAAATCATGATACCAAAAGTTATCACGGCGATCATAATTTGTTTAAATAGCGTCATAAATCCTCTTTTCCTATCCTATCTATTAGTTCCATCCACTTAGGATTTTGTTTTTTATTTCCACCTGGTATTGCTTGACCAAGACCTTCTTGTTTTGCCAAGTATAGCGAATCACCATTAAAACTATAAACTGGAACAAGGTCTGTTCTTTGAGTTGCGATTTTTATTTTACCATTTATGTTATCTAAAATTAATGGAATAGATTTTGGTGTATCGTAGTATGCTAAAACCATATGAGCTTGATTGTATCTTAAGGCTTTAACATATGTGAAGTATAATTTTTGAGTTGGAATTCCTAGCTGCTTTAGTGTAAAATATTTTGCAATAACGTAGTCTTCGCAGTCACCAGCACCTTTTCCTATAAATTCCATTCTAGTAGCCCAATAATCCTTTTTGTGCCAAAGCTGCATATCATCAACCCATCTAAAAGAGTTAAAAAAGTCATTTACTTTTATTAACTTCTCTTGTTCCGTTGCATCTTGCAATGAAGTCATTAAAGAATTTAGAGCAGAAGCCCTTCTTCTTGCATCTTCTCCATAAATTTTAGCTACCTTTGCTATAGTTGTTGATTTTATAAAATCTCCAATAGCACTTACTAATAATAAAAAGGACGCTTACAATAAGCGTCCAAAAATTTGTCTTGACCCTCATGGTCATTACTTTTTACATTTTTATCTTAAATCGTTTTGAATGCTGCAAGCACCTTGAATGTATCTCTTTGCAAAACCTGGTTCAAAGCTATCTGAGATCATTCCCATATTATCTAACAGTCTGTATTTTGCATAAGATAGTGCTGTCTCAGTTGTAGCAATCTCTTTTAACGCAGAGTTATATTCATTTTCAGCATCAAGCAAGTTTATAAGATCACGACGACCGATTCTAAACTCATCCTGATAAGCATCAAGTGTAGCTTTAGCATATTCAACGTGTTGATTTAGATATCCCATTTTTTCTTGGTTAAGAACATAATTTTGCCATGAAAATTCCAAGGATTCTTTAAGCTCTCTTACAAGATTGTCCAAAGTTTGTTGCTCCTGTTGAACGGCAAGTTGGCTTTTTTCTTTATCTAGTTTATCATTACCTTTATTGTAAAGGTTATAGTTTAGTCTTAAAAGTGCGTCAAATGTTTGTTCTTCATAATTGTCATATAAAACATTTGAATGATCATACGCGCCAGATATAACAAGATCTAGTTTTGGCAAGAATGGCGCATTTTTCTCTTTTACAACTGACTCTGCCATAGCAATATTTGATTTTTGAACCAAAAGTGATGGATTACAAAGAATTGCTTTATTATAAACAGCCTCTTTTGTGCTAGGCAAAGGAAGGCTAAACTCAGGCATTACTAAATTTTTAGCTGCAACTTTTTTTCCATATAATTTCTCAAATGTAGAAAGCGCATCTTCATAGTTATTTTTAGCAGCTGTATAGTTTGATTGAGCTAAAGTATAGCGTGATCCAGCTTGTCTCTCTTCAGAAGCTACGCCATAACCTGACCTTGCTCTATCTTTAATTTGGCTATAAATTTCCTCATGACTCTTTACATTTTCTTCTTCAATGTCTAAAATTCTCTTAGTTTGAAGAACTTGTAAGTAAGCATTTGTAGCATTTAATGTAAGTCTATCTGCAGCTTGTGCTACTGAATAAGCAGCTGAATCAAGTCTTGCGCTTTGAGAATTTATTCTATTTTTATCAGCACCACCATTGTATAAATTTTCAACCAAGGTTAGAGATGTGCCAGAAATTCTTCCATCTCCTCTTCTTGTAGAAACTCCATCATCAAGGCGTTTTTTCTCATATCCCACTCTAGCAGCAGCGTCAAGTGTTGGATAATAGGCATTCTTTGCTATTTTTAGATCTTTACCAACTTGTAGATAGTTAAATTCTGTAGCTTTTAAACTTGGATTTTCATTTAAAATAGTCTTTATAACTTGATCTAAAGTCAAAACTCCATCATCAACTTGTGCTACTGGTTTTACTTCAGTTGATATAGCTTGTTCTATATTAGATTTTTTTGTTGTTTGAGTATCAGCTACAGGTGCTTTTGGTCTCATTAAAGCATCCTTATAGCCTGATTCGTTTTGAACTTTAACTAATAGACTATTAGCTTCATCCTCAGAGACTGGGGTTGTGTCAACATATAAAAATTTTCGTCCACCAACCTCATAGATGCCTGTGGTCAGCCTACTGTCAGAAATTTTACTATTAACTTTATTAATAGCACTGTCGATTCTAGCCTGATTATCATCTTGTGCAAATGAAGCTAGAAAAATCCTATAAGGAACATCTTGAGCTGACAGCACAGTTGCTGCCAAAGCACTAATTGCCAATATCTTTTTCATAACTAAGATCCTTTTACCTTTTTTATTATTAAGTCTATACTTAAAATTTAATGCGAATTATACACCAAGAAATATTAAATGCATTTTAAATATCTTATGACAAAAAAATAATTTTTATATAGTTTTAGAAAAACGCCTTAAATTCTCGGGAATTTTCTTTAGATATTCATCAAAACACATTGCAATATTTCGTATTATCAATGTTCCAGTTTCATTTACGCTGATTTTATCTGCTGTAATATTGACAAATTCACTTAAATTTTTAAGCTCCTCAAGCTCTTCCTTAAAGTGTTCAAAGAAATTTATATGAAATTTATTCTCGATAGCTTTGATATCAAGCCCAAAATTACTCATTAAGTTCATAATCACACTCTTTCTAAGCAAATCTTCATCACTTAGATAAATTCCCTTTGCATATGGCAACTTCCCACTATCGATCGCCTTTTCATACTCGTCCATGTCTTTATGATTTTGTGCGTAGTGCCTTTTGCACTCACCGATACTTGTCACGCCTATACCAATAAGATCAGCGCCACCCTTTGTCGTATAACCTTGAAAATTTCTATGCAAAGTACCATTTGCCAGAGCACCAAAAAGCTCATCATTTGGCTTTGCAAAGTGATCCATTCCTATCATTTTATAGCCATTTTTGGTTAAAAACTCAGCCGTAAATTTTAAAATTTCAAGCTTCACTTCTGGATTTGGCAGTGTCGTCTCATCAAATTTACGCATTGACTTTTTTATCCACGGTACGTGAGCGTAGTTAAATACCGCAAGCCTATCAGGATCAAGTGTGAGGGCTAGCTCAAGCGTCTTTTTAAAGCTCTCTAGGCTTTGATACGGCAGGCCATAGATCAGGTCCATATTGATTGATTTTATGCCCTTTTGCCTAGCCATTTTTACGGCATTTTGAGTGATCTCATAGGGCTGAATTCTATGAATTTCTTTTTGCACCTTTTCATCAAAGTCTTGCACGCCGTAGCTTATGCGGTTAAAGCCATGAGATATGAGCACGTCAAGCTGCTCATTTGTCAAAAATCTCGGATCTATCTCACAACTTATCTCAGCCTCTTTTGAGAAATTTTTAAATTTAGCTTTAATAAGTTTGATGATCTCATCAAGCTGAGCGGCATTATAAAATGTTGGTGTACCGCCACCAAAGTGCATCTGTAAGACCTCAGCACTGGTGTCCAGGTGGTGAGCTAAAATTTCAAGCTCTTTTTCTATATATCTTATATATTTCTCCTTGCGATCCTCTTTGCTCGTGTAAATGACATTACAGCCACAAAAATAACAAGCACTTCTGCAAAATGGCAAGTGTAAATAAAGCGAAAGCGGCCTTTTTTTATCTCGATTTTCAAGCTCTTTTATATAAGCTTCATAGCTAAATTTATCACTAAACTCTGGTGCTGTCGGATAGCTAGTATATCTTGGCCCTGGCCTTGAATACTTCACATAAGCACTAAAATCAATCATCTGCCCTACTCCTTGCCATTTGAATCACCTCTTTTATGTCTACAAATAAATTTGGGTGCTCTTTTTTGATATTTTTTACCAGTTTTTCAAGATCAATATTAAATTGTCTACTTTTTTTATCGCTTGCGATCTTTTTTATCTCATCCATAGCAACCACCCAAACATCACTAAAATCAACCGGTATATTTTGCCAGATCGTCTTTTCAAGCCTTAGATCAAAATTTTCTTTTTGCGACTCTTTTAAGGCCTCGATCAAAGCCGAAAGCGATTTTACAGAGATTACTGTGTGTAAATTTTGATTTTCATCAATACCAAACCACGGCTCTTTTGAGTCCCAAGAGCCACTTTTTAAATTTAAAATATGCTCATTTGGATTTTTGGTTGAAACTATCTCAAAGATCGTTTTTTCAGGGCTACTCAGCCCAAGGTTATTGCCAATCTCATCTATCTCATCATATATATTTTTCTCTTTGCTCATCTTCTTCTCTCATCTAGCCAGACCATTACACCTTTTTGGGCATGAAGTCTATTTTCCGCCTCACTAAAAATTTCATCCGCGTGCTTCTCAAAAACTGCCTCGCTCACTTCGTAGCCTCTATAAGCTGGCAAGCAGTGCAAAAATATCGCATCTTTTTTAGCTAAGCTCATCAAATTTTCATCCACACAGTATCCAGCAAAGTCTTTTAGTCTCTTCTCTTTCTCGGCCTCTTGCCCCATCGATACCCAAGTGTCTGTAGTCACTACATCGGCACCATTTACCGCTTCTTTTATATCACTTGTGATAAAAATTTTCGCCCCTGAAATTTTCGCATTCTCATTAGCCATCTTTAAAATTTCAGCGTCCACTTCGTAGCCTTTTGGCGTAGCTACTCTTAGCTCAAGTCCTAGCTTACTTGCTAGCATGAGCCACGAGTGCGTCATATTGTTGCCGTCCCCTACGTATGCGACCTTCTCACCTGCGCTAAATTCAAGCATAGTTAGATAGTCTGCCATGAGCTGCACTGGGTGAAATTTATCACTTAAGCCATTTATCACTGGCACGCTTGAAAATTTAGCAAATTCTTCTAGCGTCTCGTGCCTATCAACCCTTAGCATCGCCATGTCGCACATCCTGCTTATAACTCTAGCGGTGTCACGTATAGGCTCGCCACGGCCTATTTGTATATCATTTTTGCTTAAAAATAGCGCATATCCGCCAAGCTCATGCATGCCTACATCAAAGCTCACTCTAGTTCTGGTTGAGCTTTTTTCAAATATCATCGCAAGCTTTTGATCTTTTAAATATGGCTTAAATTCTCTAGCCTTCGCCTCTTTTTTGATCTTGCGGGATAAATTTATCATCTGCTCGATTTCATCTTTGCTAAAGTCATTTAGCGTCAAAAAGTGCTTCATCTTAGCCCCTTAAAATTTTGGCTGCTTCTTTTGCATGATATGTGATGATCAAATTTGCCCCTGCTCTTTTAAAGCCGATCAAGGTCTCCATCATGACGCGATCATAGTCGATGATGCCAGCTTTTGCACCAGCTTTTAGCAGTGCGTACTCGCCGCTTACGTTATAGACGCAAAGTGGCAAAAGCGTCAAATTTCTAAGCTCTCTAACGATGTCAAGATAGGCAAGCGCTGGCTTTACCATCAAGATATCAGCGCCTTGCGCCTCGTCTTGCAAGCTCTCGTTGATCGCCTCCAAGCGGTTTGCGCTGTCCATTTGATAGCTCTTTCTATCGCCAAAGCTTGGAGCGCTTTGCGCTACGTCACGAAATGGTCCGTAGTAAGCTGAGGCAAATTTAGTCGAGTATGCCATCACTGGTAAATTCTCAAAGCCGTTGCTATCAAGCGTCTCTCTTAGCGTTGCGATGATGCCATCCATCATGCCGCTTGGTGCGATCATGTCAGAGCCATTTTGAGCGTGTATCAGAGCTTGTTTGGCTGAAATTTCAAGCGTTGCGTCGTTGTCGATGGTGTTATGCACGTGATCGATTATACCGCAGTGGCCATGGTCTGTGTATTCGCAAAAGCAAAGATCGGTGACTACTACTAAATTTGGAAATTTATCTTTTATGGCTCTAAGTGCGGTTGCAATGATGCCGTCGTTGCTTAGTGCATCGCTGCCAACGCTATCTTTTAGGCTTGGTATGCCAAATAAAATGATTGATTTTATGCCTAAATTTACTATCTCTTCGCACTCTTTTAAAATCTCATCGATACTCATTTGATAGACGCCTGGCATCGAAGAGATCTCGTTTTTAACGCCCCTGCCCTCGACCACAAAGAGCGGATAGATGAAGTCATTTACGCTAAGGCTCGTCTCTCTTACCATGTCTCTTAGGGCTGGATTTATTCTTAATCTTCTAAAACGTTTAAACATATTTTTGCCTTTTCTTTGTTAAAATGCGTGATTTTTAGCTAGTTTAGCACAGTTGGAGTAAATTTAAAATGAAAATAGAAATTTCAAACGCCGCAAATCTACCCTCAAGATTTGGCACTTATAAGGTTCAAGCCTTCAAAGAAGGGGCAAAAGAGCACCTTGTGATCTACAAAGAGCCTCTAAGCGAAGTAGTAAATCTTAGAATTCACTCCGAATGCCTAACTGGCGATGCGATCGGGAGCCTAAAGTGCGACTGCCGCGACCAGCTTGAAGCGAGCCTAAAATATATCGAAGAAAATGGTGGCATGGTCATCTACCTGCGCCAAGAGGGCAGAAATATCGGGCTTTTAAACAAGATAAATGCTTATAGCCTCCAAGACAAGGGCTTTGACACCATTGAGGCCAATCACCAGCTAGGTTTTAAGGCCGATGAGAGGACGTATGAAGTGGTTGATTTTATCCTAAATCACTACGGCATAAAAGAGGTAAATTTACTCACAAACAACCCTTTAAAACTTCATGGACTAAGCTCAGTAAAGATCGTAAAACGCGTGCCTATCGTCATCAAACCAAATAAATTTAACGAAGGCTACTTAAAGGTCAAAAAAGAGCAAATGGGGCACATCTTGTGATGAAAAATGAGCTTTGCTTGCCAGCAGAATTTGACGAAAAAGTAAAGGCTTACGCTCAAATTTTTGCTAAATTTAACAAGGTTCATAGCTTAAGCAACTATAAAGATATAAGCGAACAGGTGCTTGATAGCATAAAGCCGCTTGAGATTTTTGACCTAAGCGCCAAAACTGCGATCGATGTTGGTAGTGGGGCTGGCTTTCCAGCGATATTTTTAGCCCTTGCGATGCCGCGCACTAAGTGGCACCTTTTTGAGCCGATAGCCAAAAAGTCGTCATTTCTAAGCTACGCTAAGATCGAGCTTGACTTACAAAATTTAGAAGTTCATAGCCAAAAGATCGAGCTTTCAGATAAATTTACGGCTGATCTCATCACCTCAAGAGCACTTAGCAAGACAAAAGAGCTTATAAAAATTTGTGAGGGATTTTATGATGAAAACACCAAATTTCTCATCTACAAGGGCTCAAGCGTCATGGATGAAATTTCAGGCATCGACGCACAAATTTATAATGATAAAAACAGAAACTACATATATTTTAATCTCAAAAACCAAGGGGAGATACGTTGAAATACTTGCTTTTTGTAGCGATTTTGGTTGCGATTTACATCATATTTTTTAAAAATAGAAAAAAAAGCGACAAGATAAGCACCAGCAACTTCGAGGAGTGCAGCAAATGCGGTGTCTTTAGCGACATCGACCAAATGGTGCTAAGGGACGGAAAATACATCTGTAAAGAGTGCATAAAGGGTGAGAGATGAAAATTTTGGGTGATGAGCTGATCAAATTTGAACCGCTATTTCTTTGCAAAAGCGAAGATGAAATTTCAAGCGATAGGCAAAATCTCTTTAAATTTGATAGAAATTTGATAAAAAGAGCGCTAGAAGCTGGAGCAAGCTTTAGCATCATCGCAAATAACATCAACGAAGCTATCATCGCAAATGCCGCTGGAGCAAAATTTATTATTGCCGATATTACGCTAGCAAAAGATCTGGCAAAAGTTGCGCAAAACTACCTATTTGACGCGCTTATCGCCGTTTTGATCCAGAGTGAAACAAGCCTTTGCGAGCTTGCGAAATTTGAGATCGACGCAGCGATCCTGCCAAATGCTATAAAAGAATAAGGACAAAAATGGAAATTTTCAAAACCGCTTTTTTAATGGTTGCTTTAATGCTAGTTTTTATCGCTGTTGGCGGCTACGTGGGCGGCGAGCAAGGCATGATGATCGCCTTTTTGATGGCAGCTGGCATGAACCTATTTTCTTACTTTTTCAGCGACAAGCTCGTGCTAAAAAGATATAACGCCATCCCAGTCGATGAGAGCAACGCTCACGGCCTTTACGAGATCGTCTCTCGCCTCACACAAAAGGCGAATTTGCCGATGCCAAAAATTTACATCATCCCTGAAGAGGTGCCAAATGCCTTTGCCACAGGCCGCAATCCAAGCCATGCAGCCGTCGCAGTAACCGAGGGGCTTTTAAAAATTTTAAATGAAAACGAGATCGAGGGCGTATTAGCTCACGAGCTAAGCCATGTAAGACACTACGACATCCTAACTGGCTCAGTCGCAGCCATACTAGCTGGGGCTATCGCAATGGTCGCAAATTTCGCCAAGATAGGCACCGTGGCAGGGCAAAATCAAAACTCACAAAGAAACGCCAACCCAGTAATTATGCTAATCATCGCCGTTGTGATGCCTCTAGCTGCTACGATCATCCAAATGGCGATCTCAAGGGAGCGCGAGTATAAGGCCGACAAAGGCGCAGCCTATCTAACAGGGCACCCAGAGTGGCTAGCTAGCGCGCTAAGAAAGCTTGAAAACTACTCAAATTCTTATGTTATGCAAAACGCAAGCGAGCAAAGCGCTCATATGTTTATCGTAAATCCATTTGGTTCGCTAACTAGCAAGCTTGGCGTGCTTTTTAGAACGCATCCTAGCACTAGCGATAGGATCGCTGAGCTTGAAAGACTTGAACAAGAGATAAAAAGAGGCATGTAAAAATTTAGTCCTTAAGTAAAATTTGGGCTAAATTTCTTCTTTCTGCTATCTTTTTTGGCTTTAAATATAGACATTTACAAGAAATTTTAAATTTTATGAGCGAGCAATTTCGACTCTGATTTTAGTGACAAGCTTTGCGAGGCTTAAAATCAGTAGTAGATTCTTGTGAGTAAATGAAATTTTAAATTTTACAAAAAGATCAAATTTACAACCAAAAAAACGAAATTTAGCCCCAAATTTCACTGCAATTTTTTGCAGTCACGATCTTCTATAGTGTACTCAAAAATAAGCTCACCATTTTCTGAATAGAAAAGCTCGTCCAAGGTAACACCTATACTCAGCATATTTAAGATTTCTTTATCTTTGCAAGCAGTTCGCAAATTCTCTTTTTTGATAGCTTCGATAAATTCCAAAAGCTCTTTCTCCTCAAGCCTTTTAATCTCTTGCTTTCTTGCGTGTTTGATGGCATATCTATAAATGAGCGTATCGCCGACATTTAGGATGTCGTTAAGCGTAAGTGTTGGCGTACAGATAAATGGGAGCTCTTTTTTGTAGTAAGTTGCGTGATTTTTCGCTGCCATATCTGGCGTAAGAGCCAGGGCAAGCGAGTAAAAAAACAGTAAAAAAATGACTACTCGCAACTACTTTTATCCAAATTTATATCAAAAAAATGCCTACCCTCAAAGCCGTAACTACCACTTAGTGTGATGCCACGATTTAGCACAGCTCTAGCCATACCTGAGTTACAAAGCGCATCTTTTCCATTTTGGTAAAATTCATCTTTTAAAGCCAAAATTTGAGCCTTGTTGTAGCCTTTTATCCTCTTTGTCTTGGTCTCGTTTAAAACAAACTCACCATGTATGTTTAGCCCACTGCTACTTACATCTTTTAGCGTGATCATCTCATCGACTCTGCTTGGTAAATTTGGCTTTGCAGTTTGGACGACAAAAGCTGGGATCTGCTTAGTGTCAAGCTGATTTAGTATTTGCTCATAAATTTTAAACTCACTCTCTTGTACGCCAAAAGCAAGGCTAGCAAGAGCTAATAAAACGATCTTTTTCACATATTGCCTTTATATAAATTTTCTAGTGATGTTTGGAGAGAGTTTTACTAAGATGTCATAACTTATCGTATCAAAAAATTTCGCCCAAACATTTGCATCCTCAAAGACACAGACCCACTCGCCACTATCATTACAGCTAAAACTATCCATAGAAATTTTGCCCAGTATTGGCTCGTTATTAGCAAGCCTTAGCTCACCACAGCCGTTGTATCTTAGTAACCCATCGCCATATCCAAGATCATAGGTGGCTACATTTATATCTTCTTTTGCACTAAATTTAGCACCATATCCAACACCTTGACCACTTTTTAAAATACGCCTGCTAACTCTTCTTGCCCATAGTGAAAGCACCGGCTTTAATCCCAAACTATCACCAAACTGAGCGTATCCATACTGAGCGATACCAACACGCACCATATCATCATCAATTTCACTTGCTCTTTCAAGAGCAGCTGAGTTGTGAGAGTGAAAGATTGGTTTTTTTATACCAAACTCATCACAAAGAGCTAAAATTTTCTTTTTTGCAGCCCTAAAATTTTCCCTTTGCACGAAATAATCAGCATTTAGCTCATCGCTTGCACGAAAATGTGTATAAGCTCCAAGAAGCTCTAAATTCCTTCTTGTTAAAATTTCAAAGGCGTAATCAAGCTCACTAATATCAAGCCCATTTCTATGCATGCCAGTATCGATTGCAAGGTTGATTTTTGAGCCATCTTTTATCTTTAAAAGTGCCTCTATATCGTTTATCGCGTAGACAAATTTACTACTTTCATTTCCAGTCGGGATATGTGAGAGAATGAGAATATTTTCAAATATATCAGAAATTTCTTCTGCCTCAAACTCACTTTTTACAGCACAAATTTCTATGCCAAATTTTTTAGCTTCATTTGCGATAAGCCTTGCGCCATGGCCATAAGCATTGTCTTTTAATACAACTATTACTTTCTCTTTGCCACCAGATTTAGCACAAATTTGAGTGAGGTTATGAATATATGAAGCTTTATTTAGGCGTATTTCAGACATTAAAATTCACATTAAAAGCAGTATAAACATCCGGTAAAAGTTTTCTTACATTGTAATCAAATGCATAAAATTTAGCGTAAATTTCTTTCAGGTCAGCCTCTTTTACTTTGCTAAAATCAAAAACATCAGTACCATCTTTCTTTGGAACTTGGCGGTCAAGCTCAGCAAAAAAAGCAGCTCTTGCCTCTAAAATTTTTTCGATTTTTTCTTTTACTTCTTGAGATTTTTCCACTTTTACTCCTCTATAAAAATTTTCATATCATCGTTGTAAAGCTTCACATAAAGCGTCTTTTGCCCAGCAAATTTATGTGTATCTGAGACATAATCCTCATAAAAACTCACACGAAAAAGCCTATCGTTTTTAAGGTTTGGATAAGGCGTGATGAGAAAATTTGAAAAACTAATGCGTTTTTTCTCTTTTTTAGAAAAAATAGCCCGCTTCATACTTTTAAATTTTTCCAAGCTCATACCATCGTATCGCTCAAAGTTTTTATCGTAAAATTTAAGATAGTTTTCAATGTCGCTCTCGCTCCATGTCTTTTTCCAGCCCAAAAGCCCAGAAATGATCACTGCAATATCTTTTGCACTAGCTTCTGGACGCTTATCTTCATAAATAAACGCAAGTGTTTTTTTATGATCCACCACATCATCAAATTTCATCAAAGTATCATTTTGCATAGCCACGCAGCCTTTTGTTTTTAGCTCATCTGTCCTTTGACCATCAAGTGGATAGCCATGTATCCAAATACCACCACCATTTCGCTTTGCAAGTTTATCAAGCAAATTTGGGTATGAAAGCGAAAATGCAAGTGGGCCAAGATATCTATCATTTGGCGTAAATCTACGTGTAAGCTGATACACTCCAACCGGTGTTTTTAGATCGCCTTCAAGAAGCTTATCGCCATTTTTGCCAACTATAACGCTTGAGCTAAAAAGCTTTTTTGTAATGCCGCCATTATAAGAGATCACTTCAAGCTTCTTTTTAGTTTTATCAACTACACTTAGAAGTATCTCGTTGTCATAATATCCATATCTTACATCCTTGCCCTCAAGCTTTTTTAGCCAGTAATCCTTACTTAAAATATTTTTTTCGATGGCATCAATAACAGCAGCTGAGCCATTTTTTAAGTAAATTTCTTCGTAATTTTGGGCAAAAAGACAAGGCGATAACGCGATGAAGAAAAATATAATTTTTTTCAAGTGAAATATCCCAAACAGTAAAATTTAGTCCGTAATTATATCCTAAAAAATTTATATTTTTAGATTTTAAAGGTAAATTAAGTAGTTCTAAATGTATAATGTGAAAACCATTATTAATTTTATCACAAAGGAAAAATATGAAAAAAATCGTTTTTGGTGCGATGCTTGCAGCTTCTGCTCTTATGGCGGCTGATATCAGCCTAGAAAATGTTAGAGCTAGAGATACAAAACCTGGCACAAACAATAGTGCAATTTTTATGGATATAAAAAATGCTTCAAATTCTGATGTAAAGCTTATTGGCGCTCACTCAAGCGTTTGCAAAAGTACAGAAATTCATACACACAAAATGAATGATGGCATGATGGCTATGGTTCAAATCGAAGATGCAGTGATCCCAAAAAATGGCGAAACAAAACTAGCTCCTGGCGGTTTACACATTATGCTTATGGATCTAAACAAACCATTAAAAGATGGTGATAAAGTTGATTTAGAGCTAAAATTTAGCAATGGCGAGAGCATAAAGCTTGATAATATCGGAGTAACTAAAAACTTTAAATAATGAAAAAAATCATAATTATTTTTTCATTTATCTTTATTGTTTTAGGTGCTTTTTCGATAGGCTATAAGCTTATGACGACAAGCAAGGAAGATCCACCTGAATTTGCCGATGTAAACACATCGCTAGATCCTTTAAAATGTGATCTAAACAATAAATCTTGTGAGATGGAATTTAAAGGCGTAAAGCTAAAAATAGACATCTCACCAAGACCTATTTATGCTATGAGACCTTTTAGCTTTAAAATCATTAATGGTAAAAATTTAGGGCTAAAAAATCCGAGTCTTGAGATAGACGGCATAAATATGAATATGGGATCAATCAAAGCAAGACTTGAGCCAAGAGGCGATAACTTAACTGCTCAAGTAGTGCTAAGTGCTTGTGTTGTCGAGCTTATGAGATATCGATTTAAAGTGCTTGATGACGAAAAAGAAACTGGTTTTTTTGTAGATCTTGATCTAAAATTATAGAGGGTAACAATGAAAAAGGCATTTTGGGGCTTAATAATAATCTTAATTTGTATAGGTGTTGCACTTTTGCTAATAAAGCCAAACAAGTATGATTTTAAGGCACTTTCACAAAACGGTGAAGTAAGTCTTAAAAATTATGACGGAAAGTACAAAGTTATATATTTTGGTTATCTTTTTTGCCCCGATGTCTGCCCTACTGCGCTCTCTTTGATTGGCGATGAACTAAACAAACTAAAAAGAGATGACTTTGAGCTGCTTTTTATTACACTTGATCCTGAACGCGACACTCCTGAAAATTTAACTCTAATGGCAAAAAATTTCTACAAAGATGCCGATGGATTAAAACTAAATTCCTTAAAAGAAGTGGCAAAAACCTATGGTGTAAAATTTCAAAAAGTCCGTCTTGAAAACTCAGCCATGGGCTACTCTGTTGCTCACAGCTCTTCAATATATTTAATAGACAAAAAAGGAAATTTTTATAAAGAAATTTCAAATCTAACAAATGAAAACATTGGAGAAAATTTATTAAATTTGATCAAAGATAGACCTTAAGGCTATAAATTTAGTAAGCCAAAACTGGCCTGCTAAAATTCTTTATGCAAGCATCATCTCAAGATATTCTAAGCTAAAATTTAATTCACTTGCTATACTTTTGATTTTAATGCTCGCTGGGTAATTTTTTAACCCAAAATCTATTAACTCTTGAATATAAATTTAATCTACAAGCCAAACAAAATTAATTAAATATAAGCAGTACTAGCAATGAATTTATTAAGAAGATCTGTACGAAAAGTAGGCTTTTGCACTATAAATTTTAATGATAATGCAAAAGCTAAAAATTTAAGTTTTACTATTTCACTCTATGATGCACGCTGCCGCCATAAGTAATATCCTCTGCCTTTACCTCATCACTTGTTAAAATTTCACTTATCTTGCCATTTTCTTCTAGTTTTTTCCTATTTTCTTCGGCATCTTCTTGATAGCTATAAACCATCGCAACGCTCACCACTCCACTGATAGCTTCTATCTTTTTAAAATTTTTTATCTCATCTTCAATACTATCTGAGCTAACTACCACTACGATTCTATCGTCTGCATCGGTTATTATTTCACACTCTTTTAGCTTTTTTATCTCATTTTTTACACTTTCATTTTTATTGTCCGTATAAACTATCAAACTTGAAATATTCATTTAATTCTCCAAAACAAAATTTTATTCTCATAAGCTGAAGTTACGACTTCGTTATCGCTTATAAAAACTATGCTATTTATCGTACTTTGTCCAGTTTTTAGCATTGCAATATTTTCTAAGCTTTTGCTATCAACTAAATTTACATCGCTCATCTCATCACTCATATAGGCCGCTACTCTACCATCATCGCTAAGGCCGACACCATAGACCAAAAATCCGGTATTTATCTTTTTTAGGCTTCCAGCTGAGAATATACCCACGATCCTATCGGTACCTCCGCTGATCATAACGCCATTTTTATAGGAGATGTCGTAGATATTGTCTGTATGAATATCTAAAATTTGATCCATTTTTTTAGCTTTTATGTTATAAAAGTAGACCTTCCCACTCTCGCAAGCGATAGCTAGCGTGCTTCTATCTTCATTTATCTCCATATCTGAAAGCATTGCAATTGAAATTTTAAAGCTATCATAAATTTCGCCACTTTTTAAGTTTAAAAAGTAAATTTCATTGCTAATTGAAGCAAGCGCAACATGCTCATTATCTAAAAATAATGCCTTTTTTATTGCTTGATTATCCACTTTTATGCTTCTCATCTGCCCATTTTCTCTTAGATGAAGCACCTTTGTAGCATAGTCACCTTCGCTAAGTATAAGAGTTTTGCCATCAAATTCATCAATACTTAAAATTTTTGGTCTTTCATGATCACTAACATAAGTTTTTATATCATCCATCTTGATAATCTCTTCAAATTTAGACTCTTTAGGATCATAAATTTCAACCGTCCCTCCATCAGTCGCGATAAAGAGTTTGCCATTTATTAGCGTTGTGCTTAGCACATTTGCACTAGCCTCTATTTGCTTGTATGGCGTAGTGATCTCGCTTGCAAAGATAAAATTTAATAGACAAAAAATAAAAAACAAAGCTCTCATAAGGCCTCCATTTGAAGTGAATTTTTAAAGCAAACATCAAAGCACTCGCCGCAACTTACGCAGTTTTGATTAACAATAGGTCTAAAAACACCAAGAAATTCGACTGCTTTAAATTTGCAAGCATCAAGGCAGTTGTAGCAGATTGTATCGTTCCATGCTAGACAGCTAGAAACATCGATACCAACTTTTGCATTTATACTCTTTGGCGAGTTTAAGCTTAATGTCTTCTTACCAAGACTCTCGCAAGCCTTTGCGCACTCTTCGCAAAAGTCACAGCCCAGCTTTTTAACTTTAAAAACTACCCTTTCATTTTCAAAGCTAAGAAGCTCTTTTTCACAAGCATTTACGCAGCTAGCATCGCATCTATCGCAGTCAAACTCTCCGCTAAAAAAAGGCGGAGTTATAGATTTGGGAGCAGATTTTGCCCCCAAAATTTTACTAAAAAGCTCTCGCCTGCTTTGCATTATTTAACACCATCGTTTAAAACATCTAGCAAGTTTGACTTATGAGTGCCGTTTTTATCTCTAAAATCAGGCTTAAATTTATTGCCAACAAGCTGCGTTACGCCATTTTGTTGCTCAACGTGGCATGTTGTGCAGTTATATCTTTCATCATCAAGCTTGCCTGCAAGATCTTTTTTATTTCTGATGTCATAAAGGTGAGATGATGGTATCGGTGTTGCTCCACTATCTTTTGCAAACTCAGGCATATGGCAGGTTACGCACATATTCATATCTTTTGTGATAGGCACTAAACCCTCAGTATCGTGTGGGATAAATGGTGGTGCATTTTCAAAAGACCTATCAAATTTCTTTGACATACCAGCTGGCTCTTTTGTGTAGTTCACATCTTTTAATACAACGTCTTTATCGTCTAGCAAATCGATATTTCTAAAGCCGATTTGCGAATCACTAATACTTGGATTATTAAAAGTACATGCCGCAAAAAACGCAGCACACAATCCTCCAAGCATCATTATTTTTATTTTCATTTTTCTCTCCTTAAATTTCTAATACTAAATTTCAAAGCCCCATCTCCACAAACATCAATGCACCTGCCACAGCTTATGCACTCGCTTGAGCTTACCGAGCGGCTCTCTTTACCGATCATGTCAAGCACTTGCATCTCTGGGCAAATAAGCTTGCATTTCATACATTTTGTACAAGCCTGGGCATCATGTTTTACTCTAATTAGGGCAAATTTTGAGATGATGGCATAAAAGGCACCAAGCGGACAAACGTGCGAGCAAATACCACGCTTTAACACAAACATATCAAAAGCAATGATCGCAACCGCTATGCCTAAAGCACTAGCTGAGCCGTAAATAATGCCACGCTGAATAATGCCAATATAGCTAACGCTCTCAAATACTGGATAAGATAAAGCAAGGCTTAATATAAGAGCAAGAGCCAGCAAGTAATAACGTAAATTTTTACTCACATTTAAGACTTTTTCGCCCTTAAAGCCAAATTTCTCTCTTAGTTTAAAAGCGATATCGGTTAGTAAATTTATTGGGCATATCCACGAACAAAACGCTCTTGGAGCAACTAGCGCGTAAAATGCAAAGATAATGCCAGCTCCAATAATTGCATTTATGCCGGCACTAAAGCTTGCAAGTAAAATTTGAACCAAAGCAAATGGATCGCTTAGTGGAATTTTTCCAAAAAGCAAAGATGAGCTTAAATTTCCGCTAAGTATCTTAACTCCATAAAAATTTCCTAGGATAAATAGTACTAGGATAGAAATTTGAGTTATTCGTCTTAAGATTAAAAATTTCATAGCTCACCACCATTTAGATAATCAGTCGCTTTTTTAATGTCAAGCTTTATTTTGCTGTCTGCATCATCTATGCGTCTTTCATCTTCTTTGACCCAGCCTTTGACGTAGTTATCACCTACTTTGCCAAGCACCGCGTCACGATTTAGCACGGTAATGGCTGCTTTTTTGGTGATACAGGCTCGCTCACATAGGCCACATCCGGTGCAGATGTCGCTATTGACCACTGGAAGCAAAAAGGCATGCTTTTGCGTCCTTTCGTTACGGCGATATTCAAGATATAAGGCTTTATCTAAAAGAGGACAAGCCCTATAACAAGCATCGCACTGTATGCCCCAGTAGGCCACGCAGTTTTTCATATCGACCACTGCAACGCCCATTTTGGCTTTGTTGATATCGAGTTTGCCAGCTGTGCTAACTAAATTTGCGTCCAGTGCCCCAGTCGGACAGGCTGGCACGCAAGGGATATGCTCGCACATATAGCAAGGAATTTTTCTAGGCTCAAAATAAGGCGTTCCAATGCTTATGCCATCTTCTAGCGAGGCAAGTTTTAGCGTGTCAAATGGACAGGCCTCTACGCAAAGTCCGCACTTGATACAGCTTTTCAAAAACTGCTCCTCTGCTTTCGCACCAGGCGGTCTAAGAAGTATAAGCGGTGAGGCTTTGGCGCTAAGTGACCATACAAAGCCTCCGCCAAGAGCTAAGATCGCTACCTTAGCTCCAAATTTCAAAGCTTCTCGCCTACTTGAAAATTCCATATCAGCCACTTTTACGCCTTGTAAATTTTAACCGCGCATTTTTTATAGTCAGTCTCTTTTGAGATCGGACAAGTAGCGTCAAGGCAGACTTTGTTTATAAATACGTTTTCATCAAAGAAAGGCACATAGACAAGTCCTACTGGCGGCTTATTTCTACCTTTTAGATCTACTCTTGCTTTTACTTTGCCACGGCGTGACTCGACCCAGACGATCTCGTTTTGCATTACGCCAAGTTTTTTAGCGTCGTCTTCGTGCATGTAGCAAAGTGCCTCTGGAACGGCTCTATAAAGCTCAGGAACACGCATAGTCATCGTGCCTGTATGCCAGTGCTCTAGAACACGACCAGTACATAGCCAGAATGGATAATCTTTGCTTGGCATCTCGCATGGATCCATGTAAGGGCGGAAGAAAATTTTTGCTTTGTTTGCAAGAGGTGTTTTCTCTTGGTTTTTCACGCCTTTTAGATCGCCTGTTGGAAGGGCTGCGTTTTTGTTGCCGTAGAATGCAAATTTATCATTTGGAGCAGCTTTTTTAGCGTATGGGTCAAATTTAGTGTTAAATCTCCACTGAGTCTCTTTACCATCAACTACCGGCCATCTTAGACCTCTTACTTTGTGGTAAGTGTCAAAGTCAGCTAGGTCGTGGCCGTGGCCAACACCAAATTTTCTATACTCTTCCCAAAGATATTTGTGGATGAAAAATCCATATCCTTTAAATTCTTTACCATCTGAGCCGATCACTTTTCTGCTATCGCCAAATACTTCTGTATTGTCGTAGTTTTCCATGATCGGATCGTTTGCGCTAAATTTCTTAGCCTCCTCGTTTGCAAAAAGCACGTCAAATAGCGTATCTTCTTCGCTGTATCCCATAGCTTTTGCAGCATCGAGCACATTTGGAAGTGTAACTTTGTCATTTACTTTTTTCTCACCCCAAACATCTTTTAGCTTAAAGCGCTTGCTAAATTCCATCATTTGCCAAATATCAGGCATCGCTTCACCAACAGGAAGTACTTGCTGTCTCCAGTGTTGTGTTCTTCTCTCAGCGTTACCGTAAGCACCCCATTTTTCATAGATCATTGCAGTTGGAAGAATAAGGTCGGCTACTTTTGCAGAAATTCCTGGATAAGGATCACTGACAACGATGAAGTTATCCATCTCACGAGCCGCTTTTATCCAGTGGTTTGCGTTTGCAGTATTTTGCCATGGGTTGTTTACTTGAACCCAGATAAATTTAACCTTACCATCTTCAAGATCACGCATCATTTTTACGTAGTGGGAAGCTAGTACACCGCTTAGTGTTCCGGCAGGAAGTTTCCAAATTTTTTCAGTTATCTCTCTATGTTTTGGATTCTCAATAACCATGTCAGCTGGCAAGCGGTGAACAAATGTTCCAACCTCTCTTGCTGTACCACACGCACTTGGTTGACCAGTTAGAGAAAACGCTCCTGAACCTGGAAGTGCTTGTTTGCCGAGCAAGAAGTGAACCATATAAGCTTGCTCATTTACCCATGTACCACGTTGGTGTTGGTTAAAGCCCATAGTCCAAAAACTTACGACTTTGCGGTTTTTCTCTATATAAAGATCAGCAAGTGCTTTTAGTTTTGCTTTAAACTCATTAATGTCTTCGTTAGGATCGCCTTTTGCCACCTTTGCTGTAAAGTCAAGTGTGTAAGGCGCAAGAGCTTTTTTAAACTCTTCAAATGTTATTTGCCAGTGCGCACCAGCTTTTGCAGCATTTTTATTTTCTAGTGTATCACCAGCTTTTAGTCCAAGATAAGAAAGCGTAACGCCCTCAGCCTCGCTTAGTACCTTTGACTTCTCAGTAGCAGCAGTGTCTAGCTCGCTTGGAGCATATTTTTTGTGATGAATGTCTGGGCGCAGACCATATCCGATGTCGGCTGGACCGGTTGTAAATACACAGTGCTTTTTAACAAATTCTTCATCGATCATCTCTGGGTGGTTATAAACTATCTCGCGAGCGATGTAGTTCCAGATAGCAAGGTCAGATGACGGAGCAAAGATGATCTCGATGTCAGCTAAATTTGATGTTCTAGTTGAGTAGGTGCTTAAATTTACAACCTTTACTCTATCAGGATCGCTAAGCTTTCTATCGCTTACGCGCGCCCAAAGGATCGGGTGCATCTCAGCCATATTTGCGCCCCAAGCCACAATAGTATCTGTAAGCTCAATGTCATCAAAACAGCCTGATGGCTCGTCTATACCAAATGTTTGCATGAAACCAACAACTGCACTTGCCATACAGTGTCTTGCGTTTGGATCGATGCTATTGCTTCTAAAGCCGCCTTTTATAAGCTTAACAGCAGCGTAACCTTCTGGAATAGTATATTGACCAGAACCTAAAACTCCGATACCGTGAGGTCCTAGTTCATCATATGCTTTTCTAAACTGAGTCTCCATGACATCAAATGCTTGTTTCCAGCTTACTTGCTTAAATTTGCCTTTTTTGTCAAATTCTCCTTTTTCGTTTACACGTAAAAGCGGATGAGTGATCCTGTCTTCGCCGTACATGATCTTAGCATTAAAATAGCCTTTGATACAGTTTAGACCGCGGTTTACCGGTGCTTCTGGGTCACCTTTTACAGCTACTATCTTGCCCTCTTTGGTTGCAACCATGATGCCACATCCAGTTCCGCAAAATCTACAGGCAGCTTTGTCCCAACGCCAGCCTTTTTCTGCTTCGCTTGCTGCACTTAGCGAGCTTGGCACAGCTATACCAGCACTTGCGCAAGCAGCACTAGCTGCGGCACTCTTTATGAATTCTCGTCGATTCATTCTTTCTCCTTTAAAGATTTAAAACAAATTTAATTGATATTAACCTTGCAAAACTTATTTACAACTGATTGACATTTACAAAAATTTCAAAAAACTTAAGCCAAAAATATAAATATTTTTCTACATAAAAATATTAATTTTCTCACAAAGTACGATTTTAAAAGAAAATACTATTTAATAAAATTTAAAAATTTTAGAGTGGTTATCAAAAAAGCTAAAGAAAACAAAGTAAAATTGTTTTTAAACACTTGAGTAAAAAAGTAACATAAAGTATTATTAAAAAATTTTATTTCCTTACTTAAATAGCAATAATTGCAAGGATAAATTCTAATAATTTTCATTACATTACAGCAAACATAATCTATAAAAATTTAACTAGTAATATCACTATAAAGCTATAAATATTAGATTATTTTTAAAAATTTTATTATATTTATAAAACAAAAAATAATTTTAAGATTAGAGATAAAAGGGGGTTATTTTCATCCTCAGATTTTGAGGATGAAATATTAATGAAATTTTAAATATCAAGCCGCAAGGTTAAAATTTATTCTTTTTAACATCAGCTACTATTGTCTTAGCCATTTCATCGATTTGGGCGGTGATTTCATTTGTTGAACTCACGATATCAACATTTTGCTTTGTAATGCTATCAATCTGACTTACGCTTTGATTTATCATATTTATGCCTTCGCTTTGCTCTCTGATGCTTTCACTCATCTCATTGATACTTTGAGTAAGTATATTTGCGTTAGTTTCGATCTCGCCAAGTGATTTTTGAGTTCGCTCTGCTAGTTTTCTAACTTCATCCGCAACTACAGCAAAACCTCGTCCATGCTCACCAGCACGTGCTGCCTCGATAGCAGCGTTTAGGGCAAGTAAGTTAGTTTGATCTGCAATATCTCTAATAATAACGATGATATTTTTAATCTCTTCAGATTGTTTTATAACATCTACAGTCTTTTGACTAATTGCGCCCATTGAGCTACTCATTTGTTCGATCGCAGCAGCACTTTCTTGGAGAGAATTTGCCTGTGTGCTAGCACCTTGAGTTACTTGCTTCATTGATGCATCTAAATTTTTGGCTTTTTCTTCTAAGAATTGTGCTTGTTTTAAGTTAAACGCAAGCATATTAGCTATCTCTTCGCCAAGCTCATTTGTTACTAGTTCGACATTGCCTTTGGCATCCAAAATTCTTGAAGTAAAATCAGAATTTCTAAAATCATTAAAAGTTTTTTGGATCATATTTAAATCGCTACCTACTCTTTTCTCCAAAACATCTAGCATTTTATTTAAGACATCTTTTAATTCAATTAGTTTTGGATTAGCTGGAACATCTACTATTCTTGCTTTTAGATTTCCATTTTCTATCGCCTTTGCAGTCTCAACAGATTGAGATACCACTCTAGAGTCTTGATCGGCATTGTCAAAAATTTTAGCAATATTATCATTTATTAGTTTACTCATTACGCCAAATTCATCTTTTGTTGCTACCTTTGAAACAACTGGCTCTTTTATCTCAAAATTTAAAAATCTAAAGAAACTAACCAAAGCATCTGTAATAGTTTTAATCGGATTAAGCGATCTTTTTAGCAAGAAATATACAAACGTAGACAAGACAACTATAAATATAAAGGCTAAAATAATTTGAACTTTTAAAATAGGCAAAGTATGCGAGCTAAAGATATTTTGATCCATTGCTGTTATTGCCAACCAACCTTTGTCATTTATCTCTAACATATAAGCATAGACATCTTCGCCTTTTGTATTTTTATATGCTATTAATCCATTTTCATCAAATTTCTTTTCATTATATTGTTTTATTAGACTCTTTGCGATCTCATGAGGTTTGCCGACTAATTCTTTATTTGGGTGCATTATAACGTTGCCATTTTGATCTGTAACAAAAGCATAGCTGTATTCAGTCTTACTGATTTGCGATATATTATTGCTCAACTCCTCAATAGATGCATCTATGCCCGTAACTCCAATATTTTTAATAGGTGCAGCAAAAGTTATAACCATCGCATTTAATGAAGCTGCCATGTATGGATCAGTATATATTGGTTTATTCTCGGCTTTAGCTTGTTTATACCATCCTCTAACTCTTGGATCATATCCAGCTTTATTTTGCCCATTTGATCTAAACATAGCCCCATCCTCATATCCAGCGTAAACAAGAGTGATCTCTTTTCCAGATATAGCTTTTGCTTGAGATAAAGCTAAATTTATACCATCAGCATTCATCGAGCCATCACTTTTCTCGCTTATCTTACTAAGAGTCTCAGCCATTTTTTCTATAGCATACTGATTATTGGCAAAAAAGCTATTTAGTGTGATTTTCACATCTTTTAAGATTTGCTTTTGAGTTTGTATTACTAACTCAATGGCTTTATCATGAGCTGTGTTATAGCTAGCTAGAGATATTAGCGAGAATGATATAAATAATGCCAGTATTAGCATTAAAGATATTTTGTTTGCAATTGATCGCATTTACTTTCCTTTTACAAAAATTTTTAAGGTGCGATTGTATATTTTTTTATATTAAATAGTATTAAATAATATTAATTACAAAATAGTGATGTATACATTAAATAATAATTTTGAATTATTATTTCATTTTAGATAGTTAAAATCAGCGAAATAAAATTAGAATTTAGGGGAAGCAAACCCCTAAATTCGGCTCTAAGATTAAAATTTATTCTTTCTAACGTCAGCTACTATCGTCTTAGCCATGTCGTCTATTTGGTCAGTAATCTCGTTTGTTGTACCAACAATATTTATATTTTGTTTTGTAATACTGTCGATCTGACTTACACTTTGATTTATCATATTTATACCTTCGCTTTGCTCTCTGATGCTCTCACTCATCTCATTGATACTTTGAGCTAGAACATTTGCATTAGCTTCGATCTCACCAAGAGATTTTTGAGTTCGCTCTGCTAGTTTTCTAACCTCATCTGCCACCACCGCAAATCCTCTGCCGTGTTCACCCGCTCTAGCTGCCTCGATAGCCGCATTTAGAGCAAGTAGATTGGTTTGATCGGCTATATCTCTAATAATAACGATGATGTTTTTAATCTCTTCGCTTTGTCTTGTTACGTCGCTAGCTTTTTGGCTAATGGCGTTCATAGAACTGCTCATCTCTTCTATAGCAGCCGCGCTTTCTTGGATGGAGTCGGCTTGCTTATGGGCTCCGTCGGTTAGGGTTCTCATAGATTCTGCTAGGATTTTAGCTTTTTCTTCTAGAACCTGAGCTTCTTTTAAATTTTCCCTTAGCATATTGCTTACTGCGTCGCCCGCGCTTTGAAGGCCTACTATCATATCTTTTAGGTCGCTTTCAAGCTCCGGTTTTAGCTCTAATCTAGGAGTATAGTCGTTTTTGTTATAAGAAGCTAAAACTACGGCTATGCCTTTTAAATTTTCGGAAATAGAAGTAAAGAATTTATTTAGCAGATCTTTTAACTGAACCAAAGCCGGGTTATTAGGAACGGAATTGATCTTAGCTCCCATGTGTCCTTTTATCATGAGATTTGCTATACCGTTCATCTCGTCTATTAAGGCGCTATCTTTTTTAACGCCATTAAGGACTTTTTCTATATTTTCGTTAATAGATTCGCTCATTCTGCCGAATTCGTCTTGCGTAGTTACTACTAGCTTTTCCGGAGCGTTAGGGGTTTCGTAGGTGATGAATTTAAACGCGTCTTCAAGCTTAGTTTGAATAGTTCTAATAGGGCTAAGCGATTTTTTAAGAAGAACAAATACGATAGCCGAAAGTATGACTATAAAAGCTACGGCTAGGATTATTTGAGCTTTTAATAAAGGCAAGGTATTAGACGAAAAAGTGTCTGCTCCGATAGCGGCTACGGCTAGCCAGCCTTGGTCGTTTATAGGAAGGACTTTGGCGGTTACGTTTTCGCCTTTAGAGTTTGTATAAGGAATAAGTCCATTTTCATCAAATTTTTTAGCCGCAAAAACCTCAGCAATATATTTGCTAGAAGGAACAGTTTTACCAACATTGTTTGGGTCATTGTGCATTAGCATTACGCCTTCTTTATTTATTAAATAGACGTAACCGTATTTTGTTTTACCCATTTCGAGGATTTTTTTACTTAAAGCATCTATGTTTAAATCAAGTCCCAAAACACCATCAAAATTTCCATTTTTATTTACTGGAGCGGCAAAGCTAATTACTAAAGCATTAGACAAGGCAGCTTTGTAAGGTTCGGTATAGATAGCACCATTTGCACTCTTTGCCGCTTTATACCAGCCTCTAGTTCTAGGATCGTAGTTATCGGCTGGAGTTGTTCTAGTGCCGTCAGACTGGAAAAAATGTCCATCACTCTCGCGACCATAAAAAATATCAGTAACTAGATGACTAACGCTTTCTTTTTGCATTTTTGTTTTTTCCATGTACGAGTCATCATTATTTGGTATTTGTGCTATATCTGAAGCAGACTTTTTGGCAACTTCTAAATAATCTTCAAAAAAAGAATCCGTGGTTGCTTTGATATCACTTAGAATCTGATCCTGGGTCTGGCTGACCAACTCTACTACCTTACTTTCCGCTGTATAGTAGCTGACTGCTGAAATAGCAGCAAACGAAATAACTAGCAATGAGATGATAATCATCGCTATCTTTGAAGTTATGGACTTCATCTTTCCTCCTTTAAAAAGTTAAAATCACTTTAATTTATCGAAAAAGAATTAAAATTAGTATTAAATTTACCCTCTATTTAATGCTTTTTAAAAATTAATAAAGACATCTTGACAATTAAAAATTTTTGAATAAATTTTAGATCACAAAACGCCATCGAATAATCTAGTTTTGCTTTTTATTCTCTAGCTAGATTTAAAGTATAAATTTTTACTTGAAAATCAATAAAACAACACCTGAAATAATAAGACAAATGGCTAAAATTTCTTTTAAATTTAACCTCTCGCCAAGAAAGATGACAGCCAAAATAATAGCAAGCACAACACTAAATTTATCAACCAGCGCCACTTGATAGGCATTACTTGTTTGTATTTCTTTAAAACACACAGGACAAAATAACACAGTGGTGATATCCTTTACGTCAAATTTTACAAATATAATTGCAAAATAAAAAATTTATAAAGCTATAGACTTTAATATAAATTTAAGCTTTCGTGAGTAGTAGATTTATTTTAAATTTTAAGTTCAAAAGCAGGAGAAGACTCCCCTGCTTTTAATATTATTTAGAAATTTTTGGCTCAGCAAAAGCTGTAAGCTTTAATGCCTCGTCGCCTTTATATTTCTCGATATTTACAAGAGCTGTGTGGCTGATATTGCCATTTGCTAGCTTGCTTGTTGGGATATCTATGGTTAGCACGTTTGCAGAGCCGTTTTTGCAAATTCCACTATCAAAGCCGTCATACCAAGCGCCCTCAGCTAGTTTTACAACGCCATCTTTGATATTTTTAGTCACGTGAGCACCTGCTAGCACCTCTCCACGTGCGTTAAACACACGCACCAAATCACCACTTTGTACACCAAGCTCTTTTGCGTCTTTTTCGTTGATCCAGATAGGCTCGCGGTTTGCGATCGCATAGTTGTCACGAAGTGAAGTTTGGCTTAGCTGTGAATGCAAGCGGTCAGTTGGGTGAGCGCTTATCATGTGGAATTTAGCTGGCTTATCTTTCATGCCTAGCCACTCGATTGGCTCAAACCACATTGGGTGTGCCTTGCAGTCGTCATAGCCCATTTTCTCGATAGTCTCTGAGTAAATTTCTATAAGACCACTTGGAGTTCCAAGAGCATTTAGCACAGGATCTTCTCTAAATTCGCCAAACCTCACCCAGCTATCGCTATCTTGAGATGAGGCAAATGTAACTGGCTTGTTCTCGTTCCAAAACTCTTCAAATGGCTTCATATCAGTTGTGAGCTCTGGTATAGCTTTGACCTGAGCATAGGCTGCGTCATAGTACTCTTTGATCCAGTCAAACTCATCCTTGCCGTTATCTGTGTAGGCAATGACTAAATTTTTAGCATAAGCCTTGCAAAGATCGATGAAAATTTGGTAGTCGTCTCTTGCTTCGTGGTATTTTTCAACGACTTGCTTCATTGGCACGATGTTCATATTTGAGTAGTCGCCAGTCATGGTGATATCGTTTCTCTCGTACTCTGTAGTGACAGGAAATACTATATCAGCCATTTTTGCTGTCGGTGTCCAATATGATTCATGTACGACAACCGTTCTTGGCTTTCTCCACGCTTTTAAATTTGTATTTGTATCTTGGTGGTGTACAAGTGGGTTGCCGCCGACCCAGTAGATAAAGTCGATATCTGGATAGGTGATCCTTTTGCCGTCGTGATCGATCACTTTACCAGGATGTAGCAACGCATCAGCGATACGAGCTACCGGGAAGGCATAATTGGTTGCTTTTTGTAGCCAACTTTGGCCTGTGCCTGCTGCTGCAGCTGCCTTTGCGACGAAGCGACCTCGTTTGTCAAACTCGCCTGTATCTGTGCCAATAAACTCGCCTTTATTGTTGAATTTACCAACACTTGCACTATTTATGCCGCCGATGACTGCACCCTTGCAAGTCGGAGCGCCGCCGTTTGAGTAGTGATAGCTAAGCCCGAATCCACCGCCAGGAAGTCCTATCTGACCGATCATAGCTGCTAGTGTCACCATCGCCCAGTGTGGTTGCTCGCCGTGGTGAGCGCGCTGCATACCCCAACCACTCATTATCATAGTGCGGTTTGCGATAAATGTATCAGCTAGCTCTTTTAAAGTATCTTTATCGATGCCACAAATTTTGCTCGCCCACTCTAAATTTTTAGGAGTATTGTCTGTCTTACCAAGTAGATATGGGAGAAATTTATCAAAGCCAGTTGTGTAGGTTTCAATGAAATTTTTATCATACTTGCCGCTCTCATATAGGTAGTGCATCATACCAAGCATCATAGCTGTGTCGGTGTTTGGCACCGGAGCGATCCACTGAGCATTATCAAAGTATTGCGCTGTGTCACTCTTGATAGGATCGATGATGATCACTTTGATATCTTTTTTATTTTTGAGCTCTTCAAAGTATTTAAAGCCCTGCTCGTCGGTGCTAGTCCAAGCTATGCGAAGTGTCGCAAGTGGGTTTGCACCCCAGATGACTACGACTTTTGAGTTCTCAAGTACGACTGGCCAGCTAGTTTGCTGCTCATAGACCTCGATACTACCAACAACGTGAGGCATGATGATCTGGCTAGCACCTGTTGAGTAGTCCCCTAGAGAGCCAACGAAGCCACCGCTTAAATTCATAAATCTATGAAGCAAAATTCTTGAGTTATGCACGTTGCCGCTTGATTTCCAGCCATAGCTACCCGCAAATACGCTTTGCAAGCCTTTTTGTGCTCTTGTTTTTTTCAGCTCTCTTGCAACTAGTTTGATCGCCTCTTCGTAAGGCACCTCAACCCACTCATCCTTGCCGCGAAGCTCTGGCTTTGGATTATCTGGATTTTCAAGGTAGCTCTTTCTAACTGCTGGGCGTTTGATACGACTTTTGTAGATCATATCTGGTGTGTAGTACTGAAGTGGGTTGTAAATTTCACTTGTTTTTTGGATAGGCTCTGACTTTACTGCAACGCCGTTTTTGGTTGTCACTTTTAACATCCCCCAGTGAGCGGCTGTGATGACCTCGCCATCTCTTAAAACACTCTTTTTTACGCCATCAGCAAATAAATTTGATGCTGTTACGCTTGAAAGCAAAGGTGTCGCTGCAATTGCTGTAGCACCTTTTTTTAGAAATTCTCGTCTGTTCTCGTTCATCTTATCTCCCTTTCATTTTTAAGTTTTCTTTTGAATAAGCTAAACTTTAATATTTGTTTTTACTCGCCGCTACAAAAGTTTTGCTTATTTACCTAGGTTTACGTCAGATGAGTGTTTTTGAAGGTATTCAACAACCAACCACTCGTCTTTTTTATCTATCGCTGTTCTGCCGATCATTGATTTTAGCAGTGATGGCCACTGGTTTGCGTTAAAGTGCGTAGTTTGAGGCAACGCATGGCAAACGCCGCAACTCTCTTTATACATCTTATCAGCTTTTGCAAACATCGCATTTACATCAGTGCTAAAGCCATCTTTTTGAACAAAAACTGTTGTCTCTACCTCGTTCCATTTACCATTTTTGCCCTCTTTAACTACTTTTATGTCAAAAGGTGCAGTTTTTGCAAATGCTACCGAGATGATCCTAGCACCATCAGCAAAATAAACTACGTTGCTAACGGCTGGGTTTTGATAGCCTTTTACTTTGATCTGCGCTCTGTCACCGCTTGTTTGTAAAATTTCAACTGCGTTGGTTGGTAGCAGTCTGCCTATGCTCTTAGCTGAGTTTGCATCAGCATATACGTCCTTTACGACATCTGTGTAGTTCATACCCGCACCAAATGCAGCACAAGCCACGATGGCTGAAAAAATGATTTTTTTCATATTTCTCCCTTCAAAATGAAATCGTTTAAATTTTAGGAGCTTTTTGATTAATTACAAATTATAATTAAAAATATACTTTAAGAATAATGCAGAAAATTTTATTTAAAAATGAGTAAAAATACGCCGGACACGATAAGACAGATGGCTAAAATTTCTTTTAAATTTAGCCTCTCACCAAGAAAGATGACAGCCAAAATAATAGCCAGCACAACGCTAAATTTATCAACTAGCGCTACTTGATAGACCTTGCCTGCTTGCATAGCTTTAAAATACATAAGCCAAGATAGCCCAGTAGCTATGCCACTTAGTATGAGAAAGAGCCAGTTTTTAGGGCTTAGAGAGCTTAGTGGCTGCCATTTTTTAGCAACACTTAGAAGTAAAATAAGCATAAAAACGACAACGATTGTTCTTATAAATGTAGCAAAATCGCTGTCAATGTCCTTTACGCCAAGCTTTGCAAAGATTGCCGTAAGTGCGGCAAATATAGCTGAAAGAGCTGCGTAGATAAACCACTCTGGCATCTTTTTCCTTATAAATTTAAAGGAGCAAATTTGCTTCGCCCCAAGCTAAATTTATCCCTCGTAGTCACCAAGCATATCAAGTGTAGGGGCAAAATACAAAGCCCCAGTTACTGGCGTGCTAAAGTCAAGCAGCCTATCTGAGTTGCCTTTTGGCTCGCCGATAAACATCTTTTTAAGCATAAGTTCAACCGTTGAAAATGTGCTCGCATAAGCGATAAAGTAAGTGCCTGTTTTGCTACCTTCAGTAAATGGCATATTGCCGCGCACAACCTTTTTATCATCGCCGACATTTGCAGCAGCTGAGTGTGAGTTACTAGGCTTTTCATCCTCGCTCATCTCGATGTCATACTCTTTTGAGCGGCCTATCACCTTTTCTTGCTCGCTTATGCTTGTGGCGTTCCACTCTTTCATCTTATGGAAGTATTTTTGCACGAAAACGTAGCTTCCGCCCTTAAATTTAGCATCCTCTTTGCCAACTTTTGCAAAAAGGTCCCTATCTTCGCCGTCAGGATTTTCAGTGCCATCGACAAAGCCGATGATCGCCCTTCCGTCGTGGTATTTAAAGCCTTGAGTCTCGTCTGTAAGCTCTGCAAATTTAAACAAAACTTCTTTGATATTTTGCGCCATGTCAAAGCAGTCAGCTGCGTTTAGCGCACGGATGTGGATGTGGATATCGCCCTTTGTGCTAACGGCTTCATGTTTATCGCCTTTGATCGCTTTAAAATTTACAAGCTCTTTTGGCAATTCTTTTGAAATTTCAAGCTTCTTCCAAGCATCATAACCCACGCCAAGGACACAATTTACATTTTCATTTGCACCAAATCTAACTTTGGCAGTTTTGTTTAAATTTACAACCAAAGCACAAAGTCTAGCAAAGCCCTCTTTACATGCCTTCTTGTCGCCTTTTAAAACCCATGTTTGAAAGACTGTGTTGTTACCAGGTGCTTGTGTGACCTCTTGTGAATTTACACTCATTTTTTCTCCTTTAAATTTTTGTTTTTATGCAATGTTTTCTAAATTTAGTTGCTCGTTTATCTGCTCATCGCTATCATCAAAGACAAACTCAACCTTGTTTGCGCCAAAGCTCTTAGCTATCGCCTCAAGCGTATCGCGAGCTGATTTATGAATTTTACTTTGAAGCTGCGAGACAAGGCGAACACTCATCTTTTTCACTTCGTTTCTAGCCTCTTCTATGAGCCTGTTTTTGTCCTCTTCTGTAAATGTGCTTCCAAAAAAGCCATTTAGTGAGTCAGGCAGCAAAAATGGTATAAATTTGCCGTTTTTCTCATCGTAAAATTTCATATCGGCGATTGAGAATTTATACTTACATGGGGGCATTTTTATCTTGTAGCTAGAGTTTGCGATCTGCATGATTTCAAGCTTTGGACTAGTTAGATCGTAGATGAAATTTATCTCAAACTCAAATATCATCGAAAGCTTCTTCTCACTTACCAGCCACCTTAGATACTCTTTGCCAAAATTTCCAAACGCATGGTCGGTTTTTGTGACGATCTCTTTGCTATATACCTGAAAAACAGATAGCTCGCCTATGCTTTTTAGCTGCGAAATTTCAGTGCTGACTGAGATATTTTCGCTGTCATCTTTTGCTTTTTTTAGCGCCCTACTCGCCCTATAAAAAGCAAATGCCAAAACAGCTAGCAAGATAGCTAATATCAAATTTGCATATTCGCTCATTTTTTCTCCTTTAAAGCTTGCTATTTTAGCTTAAATTTGTAAAGCAGAGATGAAATTCTACTTTTATTAAAAATTATATTTAAATAATTGTTTTAAAATAAAATCGTAATTAATAATATTTGTGTGATACTATTTTAATCATTTTTTCATATCTTATAGTAAAAATAGCGTAAAAATTGGATTATTAAAGTAAAATTTTATCATAAATTTTAATATTTTAATTAATAATTTATTTTAAGGATATTACAATCCATTTAAATTTTATGCAAAAGGATGAGATGTGAAAAGATCCATTTTAAATAAAAAATGTATTTTGATAAGCGCGGCTTGTTGTACTCTTTTGTTTGCAAATTCAATAAATGCTAACGAGCAAAACAGAGGCAAATTTGGCGATATAAAAAGCTGGGAAAGCGATGAGTACAAGGCTGACTGGGGCTTAGTTCGTATGAATACAGCTATTGCTTATGCTCTTGAAGTAACAGGCAAAGGCGTGACTCTTGGCGTGATGGACTCTGGCGTGCTGCTTAGTCACAAAGAATTTAGCGACGGTAGGGTAAGCGCACTAAAAATTTCTGGCAGCTACTACAAAGACGGACAAAGATACCCAGATACTGAGTACGGCAACTCACCACTTCTCAAAAAAGGGAGCGACGAGAAAAATAGAAAAGACTTTGGCGACTTCAAAAAAGGTGAAAAATTTGAAACTGATGGCAACTGGATCGCTGGTGTAAATGACTCACACGGCACGCACGTAGCTGGCACGATTGCTGGCTCAAGAGATGGCGTAGGCATGCACGGCGTAGCATTTGACGCAAAACTTATAATGGGAAATACTGGCGGAACCGATGGTATGACATATGGACCAAACCAAGACTACAACTTCTTTTTAGCATCTTATGAGGGATTAGCCAAAGGTGGCGCAAGAGCTATAAATAATAGTTGGGGTTCAAACCGCAAATTTTATAAAGCTTATGAGGGAGCAACTGGATTTGATGGTGGCAATAGCTTAGATATAAAAGATCTTGACGCAGCCTATAAAAGCTACTATCCATTTGTCACAAATGGTAAAAATTTTATAGATGCCGCTTATGAAGTCGCCAAAAAATACGGCATCATTCAAGTCTTCACTGCCGGAAATAGAAATGGCATGAAAGAGTCATATACAAGAGCGATGCTTCCATATTTTCGCCCAGACGCTGAAAAATACTGGATAAATGTCACAGGCCAGCTAGAAGGCGATACGCAGCGCTACAACACAGCAGGTCACTCAAAATGGTGGAGCATAGCAGCACCTGCAAAACCTATATACTCAACTATCGTTGATTTAAAAACTGACGAAGCTGGCTATGGCAAAAAGGGCGGCACATCTATGGCAGCTCCACACGTCACTGGTGCACTTGGACTTGTTATGCAAAGATATCCATATATGAGTAACTCTCAAGCAAGAGAAGTGCTACTAACTACAGCTAGACAAGTACATGATGAGTTTAAGAAAAATGACACGAGAAAAATTTCTGGCTTTACTGCGCCACTTGGCGTACCTGATGAGCGCTGGGGCTGGGGAGCACTTGATATGTCAAAGGCTATGTTTGGACCAGGACAGCTACTAGGCGTATTTGATGTAAGTCTAGACACAGACGATCTTTACTCAAATAATATCAGTGATGTAGCTATAAAATACAGGAAGACCGAAGATGAAGCAGAAGCACAAATTTGGGCTAATCGCAAGGCTAAGCTTGAACAAATGTCAAATTTAACAGCCGAGCAAAGAGCTGAACTTGATATAGGCAACGCTAGAGAAAAAGCAAGAGAACAAAGAGCTAGAGAAGGCTATGAAGGAACTCTTATTAAGAGAGGCCTAGGCACCCTAAAACTAGCAGGTGACAACTCATACACTGGCAAAACCATAATAAAAAGTGGCAAGATCACAGCACTAAATCAATCACTAAAATCAAGCGAAGTAGTAGTTGAAAATGGTGGTGCACTTGAGATTGTTAAAGAGATGAGTGTTAGAGAGATTGATAGAAGTAGATTTTCTCAAAAGCTATCTTTTAAAGATGTAACTAGGAAAAGTACAAATGACGCGGTAAAAGCTACTATAAAAACAGGTGGTAGTTATATCATCTCAAATAATGCAGCAAATTTAAATCTAAATTTTGAGAAGAACTCTATTATAGATATAAGTGAGCCAGATGTAGATGTCATGAAAAGACTATATGATGATAGCTCAAAGGCAAAAACTTACGCCGTAACTGGAAATTTTAGTGGCTACAACGACACTATCTCAAAAAAATACGCATTTTTTGACCTTACTAGAAATTATAGTGACAACAAGCTAGAGCTAACACTCAAAAAATCAAAAAATACAATAACAAGTATAGCAGCTAGCGACGGCCAAAAGAGAGTAGCACAGCTCATAGAGAGCACTGCTAGCAGGCCAGCACTCCTTGCTTCGCCGTTTAGAAGTAGACCAGCAGTTATTACGAGTGATCTATATAGACACTTCATCTACGCTACACCAAAAGAAGCAAGTGATACGCTAAAAACATTTGCAAATAATGCAAATTTAGCTCAACATAATGCATTTTTACTAGAAAATATCTTGCTCAAAAATGCAATCAATAACCATGAATTTGATCCATTCAGCGCAAAAGCAATCGATGCGAGTGGCATGAAGTTTTGGTCAAATACCATGGCTAATGCTATGAAATTTGATGATGTAAAAGCAAACTCATTCACTCAGCTTTTTGGATTTGACGGCAATGTAAATGATGCTTTCACACTTGGTGGCGTGCTTGGTGCTAGCAGTGAAAAAGTAAAAGAAGATGGCGATGATGCTTATAAAACAAAAGGTACAAGCATCGGTATCTACGGAAAAAGCCTGATCGCTAGCACAAAACTAGACCTCGGTCTCATATACACAAATGCAAAACGAAAAACACAAAATGGTGCCACAATCGTTAGCTTTTACTCAGATGAGCATGTAAAAAGCAAAGAAAAAGCACTTACTGCTTACGCAAATTTGGCATTAACAGCATTTAATAGTGCGAATTTCTCACTAAATCCTTATGTGGGTGCAAGCTATCTACGTATGAAAACTGATAGCACTAGCCAAAATGTAGGAATTTTCAGAATGGACGTTGATGAAAAAACTAGAAATTTAGGTGTATTTAGCATAGGTCTAAACCCTAGTGTGCCATTTAGTCTTGGTAGCACAAAGATGAAATTTGAAGCTGATCTAGCCTATAATAGACTAGTTGGCGATACGAGACCAAATATCGGCGTAAATATCGCAAATGCTGGATACTTGGAACTTGAAGGAAAAGAGGTACGCGATCTTGGCACAGCTAGCCTTGGTGTAAAAGCTAATGTTTATAAAAATATAAATTTAGGCCTATCTTACACAGGTGCTTTTGCTAAAGACGTGAAGTCAAACAGCGTAAATGCGAAATTTGAAATTTTGTTTTAATAGGTAAATCATGCTCGCTACTTTAAATAGTAGCGAGCCATTAAATTAAAATAGTTGAGTGAAAGAAAAACCGTTTTTAGTAAGTACTTCTTTGATCTTTTCTTGATGCTCAAGACCCTTTGTCTCAAGTGTGATAGTAATACTTGCATCACCATAATCAAGCCTTGTTGAGAAGCGGTCGTAGTCGATCTTGACGATGTTTGCATTTGCTGATTTGAGGCTATCTGTTAGGCTCATAAGCGCTCCTGGCTTATCCACAAGCGTTATTTGCAAGGTCATCTTGCGATGAGACTTGATAAGACCCTTTTCGATGATAATAGAAAGCACCTGTACGTCGATATTTCCGCCACTTAGTACCACGCCTATCTTCGCACCTTTTTTAAATTTGATCTTATCATGCATAAGTGCTGCCACGCCAGCTGCGCCAGCTCCTTCTACAACGATCTTTTGAGTCTCTAGCAAAAACAAAATCGCAGTTGCGATCTCCTCATCATCAACTTGCACAAACTCATCAACGCACTCAATAATATTTGCTAATGTGATCTCGCTCGCATCACGCACAGCGATGCCATCAGCTATGGTGCGGACTGATTTTGAGTTTATGCTCTTTTTAGCACCGTAGCTATTAAACATCGCTGGAGCGCCTTTTGCACCGACACAGATTACTTTTGTCTTTGGATTGACCTGCTTTATACAACTAGCCACACCACTAGCTAATCCGCCTCCACCAACTGGGACGATGACTATATCAAGGTCGCTTATCTCATCAAGCATCTCAAGCCCCACAGTGCCTTGTCCTGCCATGACATACTCGTCGTTAAATGGGTGAACAAAGGTCATACCCTTATCTTTAGCGTAATTAACCGCAAAAGCGTACGCCTCATCGAAATTATCACCTTTTAAAATAACCTCTGCGCCAAGGTCTTTCGTACCAGCAACCTTTAGAAGCGGGGTTGATTCTGGCATGATGATACAAGCGTGTACGCCAAATTCTTTCGCGCTTATCGCTACGCCTTGAGCGTGGTTGCCAGCACTTGCAGCCACGACACCACGCTTTCTCTCCTCATCACTTAGGCTAGCTATTTTATTGTAAGCGCCTCTTATTTTATAAGCTCCGGTTCGTTGTAAATTTTCCTCTTTTAGATAGATGCTTGCACCCAAATTTTTACTAAGTTTCGCACTCAGAGCAAATGGAGTTTTATTTACAAAATGACCGATCGTGATCTTTGCTTGGATGATTTTATTTAGTGAAACCATTTTTTATTTTTCCTTTTTTAAATTATTCTTTTGCCCTTAGTAGCACGCCACACTCGATGTGATGAGTGTTTGCAAACTGATCAAAAATGGCAAATTTTATCACTTTATGGCTTTTACAAAGCTCTTTTAAATTTTCTTTTAGAGTCTCTGGATTGCACGATATATAGATGATATTTTTAAAATTTTTGATGAAATTTATGACACTTTCGCTTAGTCCTGCACGGGGCGGATCAACAAGGACGTGAGAGAAGTTAAAATCGCTTAAATTTATATCCTTTAGTCTATTAAATTCCCTAACGCCAGCAAATGCGCTCATAAGCTCATCAGCATCCATTCGTAAAAATTTGATGTTTTTAGCCTTATTTAGCTCGCAGTTTTTAAGGGCATTTGCGATCGAGCTCTTTGAAATTTCAGTGGCAAGTACATTATTAAATTTAAACGAAAGCGGAATAGTAAAATTTCCATGTCCGCAGTAAAGCTCCAGTAGGTCAGCGCCACCTTGCACGCACTCTTTTGCCCAAGCTATCATCTTTTCATTTACGGCTCTATTTGGCTGGATAAAGGCATTCTCAGATAGGCTAAATTTATAAATTTGCTCTCCAATATTTAGCTCATCGATCAAATTTAGCTCACCACTTAGTAGCTTTTGCCCACGCGATCTAGCAAGTATGGTGACGTCAAGCTTACTAGCTAGAATTTTCATAGCCGCCTCAAACTCGCCATCAAGCCTTTTATGGTAAAGAAGTGTGACCAAAATACCGCTTTTACAAGAGATAAATTCCACTCCAAAAAGCTTTGCGCGTAGTATTTCGCTCTCTTGTAAGTTATAAAGCAAGCTTGGCATAAGCTCTGAAATTTGCTCGCAGACCTTTGGGCAATCATCTATAAAGACCTTTTTGCCCTTTTCGCTTGCATACATCGTATAGCAAAGCTTGCTGCCTTCATGCCAGATGCCAAACTCAGCTCTTGTGCGGTAATGTTTTGGTGTTGAGCTAAAAACATCAAACTCACCATCATAAAACTCTGAAAAATTTTGTTTTACAAGGTCAGTTTTAAATAAAATTTGCTCATCATAAGGGGCAAAAAGAGTGCAAGAGCCGCACTCTTTTAAATAATTGCAATCCAAATTTATGCTTCTACTTTCTTTCCAACAAATCTAACTAGTGCCCAAATCGCTAAAAATCCGCAAGGAAGTGCGATCCAAACGCTAAGACCAAGTGCAACTGGCAAGTAGCCAACTAGCACACAAACCGCACAAACACTAAGTGCATATACCATTTGAGTTGAGACGTGATCGATATGGTTACATCCTGCGCCCATTGATGAAAGGATCGTAGTATCCGAGATCGGTGAGCAGTGATCACCAAAGATCGCACCTGTAAGTACGCCTGAGATATTTACGATCATATAAGCGTGCATCGCATCGCCCTCTAGGCCGTAGTTTTTGCCGACAGCATAAGCTAGTGGGATAGCTAGAGGCATTAAAATCCCCATTGTGCCATAGCTTGTTCCAGTCGAGAAGCTAATAAACGAACCAAGGATAAAAACAGCAACTGGCAGGATAAATTTAGGCGTTGAAGAGCTTAATAGATCAACCAAATATCTTGATGTGCCAAGCTCTTTGATAACAGCACTAAGGCTCCACGCAAGAAGCAAAATGACAACCGTAATTATCATAGTCTTCCAGCCTTTTACCCATGTGCTGATAGCCTCTTTTACGTCAAAAATTTTACGCCAAACACCCATTGTGATAGCTACGATACTAGCAAGTAGTGCTGCTTGAAATAGCGATGTAGCCGAGTCAGCTGCGCCAAAGGTATCTTTAAATGTAGAAAATGAAAGCGGATTAGCAAGTGCATTTTTAAGAGCATCACCCTCAAGTGCAGCAAGACCACTAAAGTAAAAACTAGTAAATGCGCCAATGACCAGCACAAGAAGTGGCACAACAGCATTTGCAGCGCTTAGTTTTACACCCTCTTTTGGCTCAAGTGTTTTATCTTCAAGATCTTGGATTTGAGTTTTACCTGAGTGAAGCTCGCCCTTTCTGGCACGTCTTTCAGCTAATAGCATTGGTCCGTATTCACGTTGCATCAAGGCTGTACAGACTATAAAAAATAAGATGAAGAGGTTGTAAAATCTATATGGAATTGTCTCGATAAATATAGAATAAGCGTTAATGCCAGTCTCTCCAACTAACTCATAGCCCTTTTCGATGAGTGAAACCTCAAGGCCAACCCATGTCGAGATGATAGCTATGCCAGCGATCGGTGCTGCGGTAGCATCTATGATAAAAGCTAGTTTTTCGCGGCTTATTTTAAATTTATCGCTTATTGGTCTCATAATTGGACCTACTATTAGAGCATTTGCATAGTCATCAAAAAATACAAAAATTCCCATCAGCCACGTTGAAATTTGAGCTGAAATGCCGCTTTTTGCCTTTTTGCTAAGCCAAAGAGCAACCGCCTTTGTACCACCCATTTTTGTGATAAGTGCGACCACACCACCGATACAAAGCACTTGAAGTAAAATTCCTGAGTCAGTCTTATCAGCCATTGATTCAACGACCCTTGAAACGATACCTGTAAAGCCTTTTACGATACCCATAAAGATGTTTTCATTGATGATATTTATGAGAAATGTTCCGCTAAAAACACCTATAAATAGCGACAAGATGACGTCTTTTGTGATAAAAGCAAGTGCTATTGCCACAACAGGCGGTATAAGCGTAAATACGCCATAAATTTCAGCGTTTCTCTTTGCCGCTTCTGGATCGACACCAAAAAGCGCAACGCTAAAAAAAAGTAATAATAAAATTTGTCTCACAAGAACTCCTTAAAATTTTTCTATCGCAAGCCCAGCCCAAGTCTGCGTATTTGCCATGACTTCGACCCTGTTTATGTTGACACTTCCAGGCATATTTAGACAATTTACCAAAATCGTCGCGATATCCTCAGACGTGATGAAATTTGTATTTTCATAAAGACTATCCGCCTTTGCCTTATCTCCCCTAAATCTAACCTCACTAAATTCAGTCTTACAAAGCCCCGGCTCGATGTTTGTCACCCTGATATTTGTACCAACTAGATCGTTTCTTAAATTTAGGCTAAACTGCTTCACAAAGGCCTTTGTGGCACCATAAACATTGCTTCCAGGATATGGCCATGAGCCAGCTGTCGAGCCAATATTAAAGATATAGCCCTTTTCTTGCTTATAAAGTAGTGGCAAAACCGCCTTTGTCGAGTAGATAAGACCCTTGACGTTGGTGTCTATCATCGCCTCAAAATCCTCCACCTTCGCATCTATCGTCTTTTCAAGTCCAAGCGCCATACCAGCGTTATTCACAAGTACTTCGATGTCTTTAAAATTTTCAGGCAAGCTATCAACTGCGTCAAAAACAGCTTCTTTATCGCGTATGTCAGCTACAATGATATGCGTATCGCCAAGCTCGCTTGCAAGCTTCTTTAGCCTATCTTCGCGCCTTGCAAGAGCGACTATCTTGTAGCCCTCTTTTGAGAGTCTTCTAGCGATCGCCTCGCCAAATCCAGATGTTGCACCAGTTACAAAAGCTGTCTTTTTCATGATTTTTCCTAATTGAAATTTGGCTTTAAACCCAAATTTTCTAAAAATTTGATCGTCTTTTCGTTTTGTTCTTTCATGGCATAGTCAAGCGCGTTAAATCCAGCATCATCAGTGGCATTAATATCAGCACCATTATCCATCAAAAGCTTTAAAATTTCTGGTGTTGCATGAGCTGCTGCATGCATAAAAACGCTTCTATTTGTATGCTCTAGACCACATGTATCTTCAACTTGCGTCATACCCAAATTTATCATATTCATCTTGGTATTTTCATCTATGTAGCTCTCGTTGGCATTGGCACCATTTTTTAGCAAAAGCTCACAAAGTGGCTTATCGCTAAACTGCACAGCATAAAAAAGTACACTTTTTCCAAAGAAATTTTTGTGATTTACATCGGCTTTATTTGCAAGTAAAATTTTTACATTTTCTATATTTTTTAAAGCAAAAAATAGCGGCGTCTCATCGCCCAAATTCACATCGGCCCCACACCTTATGATCTCTTTTATCATATCACTACTTTTTTCGTTTAAAAGCGCGATATTAAGTAAATTTGTAAGCTCAGCGGTACTGAAATTTTTTGAGTAAAGTAAATTTGCCAGCTCATCGGAATTTATCCTTTGAGCCATTATATTTTGCTCAGGTGTTAAAATTTTAGCTTTATTTACATTTTTACCAACGCCAAAAGTCAAAAACTCATTTACCACGCTAGTTGCGTAGTAAGCGGCACTTGCCGTATCAAGTCCAAGACTTTCATAAAATTTTACAAGCGGAGTTTGAGCGTTTTTGTAAGCTTCTAAAAATTTTTTATATTTTAAAAAATTAAATAAGCTTTCATTTGCCCAGTACCTAAAATACCCCATTCTGGCGTCTTTTTCTCCCTCAGCAACCTTTGGCTCTGCAAGCTCTTTTTGATAAAGCTCAGGCGCAAATGATGCTTTTAGCAAAAGCCATCTAAGCTTGTTTAAATTTTCTTTATAAACTCTATCACCAACGCAACTTTGAGACTCGCTTCTAATAGCCACACTCGCATCAAAAAGCTCTTTCACCTCTTCTAAATTTAAAAGCGAACCATTACAGTAAAATAGCCCCTCATTCGTGTAAGCAAGATCGTTTGGAGTAGTTTTAAAGCTCTCTTTTTTAGCAAGATCACTGCACTCTAAAGCGTGTAAATTTATAAAAAAACAAACGCTAAAAAAGAGAAAAAAAACTACTTTTTTCATCAAAGCTCCTTAAAATTTCGCGATATTGTAACAAATTTATATGCTAAACTCGCTTATTTCATTAAAATTTAGATATTTATAAATTTCATCTTTATTTAAGCTAAGACTATCTTTTACTATCTTTTTATATTCATCTACACTTGGTAAACGTCCAAGTAGTGCACAAACAGCGGCTAGCTCGGCACTTCCTAGATAGACCTTCGCGCCCATGCCCATTCTGTTATCAAAATTTCTGGTCGAGGTAGAAAAGACAACGGCATTGTCATTAACTCTTGCTTGATTGCCCATACAAAGCGAACAGCCTGGTACCTCTGTCCTTGCATTTAATCTTTTAAAAATTTCATAAATGCCCTCATCTTCAAGCGTGCTTTTATCCATCTTTGTCGGCGGTGCTATCCAAAGCCTAGTTGTAAGCTTGCTCTCATGCTCCAAAATTCTAGCAAGTGCCCTGTAATGGCCGATATTTGTCATACAGCTTCCCACAAAAACTTCATCGATATTATGCACTCTTTTGTTATCAGCTAAAATTTCACTTAGTGTTGCCACATCGTCTGGGTCATTTGGGCACGCCAAAATCGGCTCATCTATCTGCGACAAATCGATCTCCAAAATTTCAGCGTATTTTGCATCTTTATCGGCTCTTAAAAGTGTTGGATCTTCTAGCCATTTTTGCATTTTTTCTTTTCGTCTAGCAAGCGTTTCACGGCTCTCGTAACCAGCTTTTATCATCGCATCAATTAGCGCAACATTTGAGCGAACATACTCCACGACACTATCAACGCTTAAATTTACCACGCAGGCCGCAGCCGAGCGTTCAGCCGAAGCGTCACTTAGCTCAAATGCCTGCTCTACTTTTAAGCTCTCAAGCCCTTCTATCTCTAAAATTTTACCCGCAAAAACATTCTTTTTATCTTTCTTTTCAACACTTAAAAGCTCTTTTTTGATCGCAAAATACGGTATCGCATTTACAAGATCCCTAAGCGTCACGCCCTCTTTTAGCTCGCCTTTAAATTTAATCAAAACCGACTCTGGCATATTTAGTGGCATCATTCCAAGTACCGCTGCAAAAGCCACTAGACCACTGCCCGCTGGAAAGCTAATACCAATAGGAAATCTCGTGTGACTATCGCCTCCAGTGCCCACCGTATCAGGTAATACCATGCGATTTAGCCACGAGTGGATGACACCATCGCCTGGCTTTAGACTCACACCACCACGTAAATTTATAAATTTTGGCAAGCTCTCATGCATCACAAGATCACTTGGCTTTGGGTAAGCAGCCGTATGGCAAAAGCTTTGCAAAACAAAATCCGCGCCAAAACTAAGGCTAGCAAGCTCTTTAACCTCATCTCTAGTCATCGGCCCAGTCGTATCTTGCGAGCCAACAGTTAAAATTTCTGGCTCCACATAAGCCCCAGCTCTCACGCCAGCCTTACCACAAGCCTTGCCAACCATCTTTTGAGCCAGCGTATAGCCGCCGCTCTGCTCTTTTGGCTGATCTGGCTTTATAAAAATTTGCTCCTCACCAAGCCCTAGAGCCTCTCTGGCCTTCTTGGTCACTTGGCGTCCTATCATAAGCGGTATCCTGCCACCCGCTCTTATCTCATCGCTTAGAGTATTTGGGTTTAGTTTGAAATTTGCCACGAGTTTTTTCTCAGTGCCAATAAGCTTATAAATTTCGCCTTTAAATGGATAAATTTCTATCTCATCGCCCATCTCAAGCTCGTTTACGTTTGCAACTATCGGCAGTGCGCCGCTGTCTTCCGCGGTGTTAAAAAATATTGGAGCTATGGTCGTGCCTATCACGATGCCACCCGTTTTTTTGTTTGGCACACCCTCGATCTCATCGCCCAAATGCCACTGGATCGAGTTTATACCGCTCTTTCTGCTGCTGCCAGTGCCAACCACATCGCCAACATAAGCCACTTTTTTACCACGAGTTTTAAGTTCTTTTAAAATTTCTAGACCCCCAGGCATCTTTTTAACAAGCATCGCTTTTGCGTGAAGTGGTATGTCGGCCCTTGTATAGGCCTCACTCGCTGGACTTAGGTCGTCAGTATTTGTCTCACCAGATACTTTAAAAACGACTGCGTTTATACAGGTTTCGATTGGCTTTTTATGCGTAAACCACTCTGCGTTCACCCAAGAAACAAGCACCTCTTTTGCAAATTTATTGCTACTTGCTAGCTTTGCGATCTCGTCAAAATATTCATGCACTAGGATAATATTTTTTAGCTCATTTGCCGCAGCTTGTGCAATATTTTCATTGCTATTTTTTAGAGCTCGCACCAAAATTTCAACGTTATATCCGCCAAGCATCTTGCCTAAAATTTTAATAGCACGTATCGCGTCAAGGCCGTTAACAGCAAGCCCATCAATCACTTCACCAAGAAATTCTGCCTTTATCTTCGCTGCGTCATCAACTCCAGGATTGATACGAGTTTCAAGCAATTTTATAAGAAATTTTAGCTCGCTTTGTGCCTTTTCGTCGCCACTAGACTTGCTGGCAAGCTTTATTAGCTCGCAAACTTCATTTGTTTGCTTGGCATTTAATGCAAGCGGTGGCACGCCCTCTTTTTCTCGCTCGCTCACGTGTTTTTCGTAGTCGGTAAAAAAGCTCATAAAATTCCTTTGTGGTTTTTTGCTCGTTATTTTTAGCCTAAAAATCGCTAGTTTGCTTGCATTTTATCAAAAAGCAAAACAAACTAAAGTAAAATTTGTCCAAATTTTCAAATTTCAAGGAGCAAATGTGTCAAAAGCTTACCTAAAATCTCCCATTGGAATTTTAGAGATCGTTGCCAGTAAAAATGGAATTTGTGAGATAAATTTTGTAGATAAATTTGAAAAAGTAGCAGTAAATGATGAAAATTTAAGGCTTTGCCTTGATGAGCTAAAAGCATATTTTGAAGGCAGGCTTAAAATTTTTAGCATAAAGCTTGATATAAAAACAACTAATTTTAGAGCAAAAATTTACGAGGCCTTACAAAAAGTACCATACGGAGAAACGACCACATACGCAGCTCTAGCACTTGCCGTAGGTCATAAAAATGCCTACCGAGCAGCAGGAACAGCCAATGCTAAAAATCCAGTGCCTATCATCGTCCCTTGTCACAGAGTGCTAGCTAGCAGTGGGCTTGGCGGCTACTCAGGTGGAGATGGCTTGCCAACTAAAATCTGGCTTTTAGAGCATGAAGCAAAGCATAAATAGCTAAAAATTTACAGCAAAATAAAAGTCCGGCGAATTTTAAAATTTACAAGCGAACATTTTTAAAATTTATCAGAGTATTTAAAACGCATGCAGTGCTTTAGCGCCATTGAATGCACCTTGAACGTGAGTGATTTAGCAGATTTAAAAAGGAAGATAAGAGGACGGCCTCGTAATTCAAGCCCCATTGTCTCTCTTTTGAGTAAAAAGGAATTTATAAATTTAATAAAGCGTTTTCAAATTTTAAAACTTCATTCGCTCGCAAGAACTAAAATCTAAATTTGCTTACCGCTTAGCTCAAATTTTAGAGCCAAAATTACTCGTTTATGAAATTTTAAAATTTACTTGACACTCACTTGATTTAACAAAGCAAATTTACAAATTTTAAAACTTTACTCACTTGTCTTAGTAACTTACTAAATTCAGGTTTCATTATTTACTTGTTGCTGAAATCGAAGCGTGATATACTCGCTCATAAATTTTAAAATTTATTTTTCTCTAGTGTGCTGCATGTGCTTATAATGTTTAAATTATTAATTGCTTTTATAAGTTATATGGCTTTTTGCTTGGATTTTAGGATCGTCAAAATTTATAAATTTCTCTTGCCCCAAGTGAGAGAAAATGGGGCTAGAATAAGGATTATTTTTTAGCTACAAGAGCATTTTTTAGCACATCATCGATCGTATCTACGGCGATGATCTTCATATCAGCCTTTACTTCAGCTGGGATGTCGACAAGGTCACGGTCGTAGTTTTTACGAGGTATCAGAGCTGTTTTGATGCCAGCTTTGTGCGCGGCGATTAGCTTCTCTTTTAGACCACCGATCGGTAGCACTCTACCAGTTAGCGTAATCTCGCCAGTCATTGCTATGTCGTGTCTTACCTTTGTATCGGTTAGTATCGATGCGATCGCAGTTGCCATCGTGATGCCAGCACTTGGTCCATCTTTTGGTACAGCACCCTCTGGTACGTGCAAGTGAAGATCATAGCGTCTATAAACGTCGCTGGCTTCGAGCTTGTGCTTGTCATCGTCAAATTTTGGCACGATAGTCATCGGTACTTTTATTTTTTTGTTGTCTATTAGCACTTTAATAACGCTAAACGCGATCTGAGCGCTCTCTTTCATCACGTCGCCTAGCTGACCGGTGATCTGCATATTGCCTTTGCCCTGGATCCTGATAGCCTCGATCCTTAGCACATCGCCACCGACACTCGTCCATGCAAGGCCATTTACTAGACCTATCTGATCTTTTTTATCCGCTGGCTCGATCTCATAGACCTTTTTCTCCAAAAATTCTTTCAAATTTTTAGCCGTGACACTGATCTTGCCCTCATTTTTTTTAGTGAGGATATTTTTGGCGACCTTTCTTAATATATCAGCGATCCTACGGCGTAAATTTCGCACGCCACTCTCTCTTGTATAGTCGCTGATGATTAGCTCAAGTGCCTCTTTGCTGATACTCACATCGCTTGGTTTTAGGCCATGTTTTTTAAGCTCCTGAGGCAATAGATATTTTTTAGCGATCTCAAATTTCTCTTGTGGAGTGTATGAGCTAAGCTCGATAAACTCCATCCTATCTCGAAGTGCGGCTGGTATCATACTCACGTCATTTGCTGTGGCGATGAAGATGATCTTGCTAAGATCGATGTTAAAATTTAGGTAATAATCTCTAAATTTATTATTTTGCTCTGGGTCCAAAATTTCAAGTAAAACTGCGGTCGGGTCGCCTCTGTAGCTTCTGCCAACCTTATCGATCTCATCTAAGACAACCACTGGGTTCATCTGTTTGGCTTCTATTAGCCCTTGAACGATACGCCCTGGCATAGCGCCTATGTAGGTGCGGCGGTGACCTCTTAGCTCATTTACGTCCTCAAGTCCGCCAAGTGCGATCCTGACTAGCTCACGCTTTAGCGCTTTTGCGATCGAGTTTGCGAGACTTGTTTTACCCACGCCTGGAGGGCCTGCAAAGCATAAAATAGCGCCATTATTTACCTTTTCACCGACACCTCTAAGCTCCAAAAGCTCACGCAAAGCAAAATACTCCTCGATGCGCTCTTTTGGCTTCTCCAAGCTGTAGTGATCGGCATTTAGATGCTTGCTCACTTCGCTGATGGATGACTTTTTCTTAGCTACATTTTCAAATGGAATTTCTAAAACCCAGTCAAGATAGCTTTGCAAGGTATTTGCGTCTGCTGAGTCTGGGTGCATGCGAGAAAGCTTATCTATTTGTTTTTTGATCTCTTTATAGGCGTCCTCAGCCATAAATTTCTTCTTCGCATCAAGCTTTTTGCGGTACTCTTCAAGCTCCTCTTCACGGCTCGTATCCGCTCCAAGCTCAGCTTGGATTTGCTTTAACTGCTCCTTTAAAAAGTACTCTTTGTTTGTCTTATCGATCTTTGAATGGACTTTATTTTTTATCTCTTTTTGAAGCTTATTTGCCTCGATCTCTTCGATAACATAGTCGATGAGCTTTAGTAGGCGTTGCTCTAAATTTTCCTCGACAAAAAAGCTATATGCGATCTGTTTTTTTAAGCGAAGTGCACTTGAGACGAGATCGCAAACCCTGATCGCCTCAGCGCTCTCTTCTATCGTTTTTAAAAGATCAGGCGGGAAAAAATGGCTAAACTGCGAAAGCTCTCTTACTTTTTCTCTTAAAACTACGATTAGTGCATCAGTTTTAACCTGTGATGGACGTTTGACATGAAGCATATCGACGATGCCACGGAGTGGGTTTATGCCTGATTGTTTTAAAATTTTGCCTTTGTCGATGCCCTGAAATAGCACCTTCACGCGTCCGTCAGGTAATGGCACACGGCGCATTATCGTGCCGATTACGCCTGCGTCATATATGCCGTCAAAGTCTCTAGCGCCGTCTTGCTGAGGCTTTGTAGGCACCACAAGGATCGGAGTCTCTTCTTGTATGGCAAGTTCAAGTGCTTTTAAATTTTCATCATCGCTTAAAAAAAGCGGAGTTATCATAAATGGATATAAAAATAGCTCATCCTCAACGATAATAGGAATTTCAGTTGGGAAGCCTTTATTTTCGTTTATTTGCAAAATTTCTCCTATTCAAACAGTTTTCTATACCATGCTACGTCAGGTTTTATAAGGTCAGAATTTCTAAACGGCGACTCTTCAAGTTTTTGCTCATAAATTTTAGCCGATACATCCCTGCCCGTTCTATTATAAAGATCGGCTATTTGCATATCTAGGAAGTAAAGCGCGAGCTTAAATTTAATAAGCATAGTCTCGATAAGTGGCTTATATTCAGTATTTGGATACATATAAAGAAATTTCTCGATCTCAGTTACGCTATCTTCCATGAGCTTTTGGTTGCGGTTTGGCTGAGTAAATGAGTCAAAATTTGCTTTTATCTTTAGATACTGAGCAAACTCTGTTTTTGGGCCGTTATCGCCGTATCTTTTAATATACTCGTCAAGATAGTGATTTGCCATTAGATACTCTTCATCATTTGCGTGAGCTTGGGCAAGGATAAGTAAAATTTGCTCCAAAAGCGGGCTTGCTACGTGTTCGCTTGCCATTGAGACATAGTGTTTATCGGCCGCTTCAAGATCGCCATCTTTTATATCAGCTATAACCTGAGCATACCACTCATCAGGAGTTAGATTATAAAGCTCGGTATATTTTTCAGCACAACCACTAAAAAGCCCCAAAAGAGCCACAACTGCTAGAAATTTAGAAAATCTTTTCATGCTTTTCCTTAAAAAGTTTAAATCCTCGTATTCTACATTTTTTGCTATTATTTTTGTATAAATTTTTTAAAACTATGATAAAATACGGCAACTTTACAAAATAGGAGTTAGTATGATTTTTAGTGTTAAAAGCCCTATTTTAGGCTTTGAGCATATCAAAACGATGGAGTTAATTGAACTTGATAAATTTTTTGTTAAGCTAGCAAGCAAAGATGATGAGACATCTTTTACAATGATAAATCCTTTTGCATTAAGAAGCTACGAATTCGACATTCCAAGCTATTATGAAGATCTTATGGAGATTAAAGAAAGCTCTCAACTTAGAATTTATAACATTATCGTTGTTGCACTCCCGCTTGAAAAATCAACTGTAAATTTTATAGCTCCTATCGTTTGCAATATGGACAATATGACCTTATCCCAAGTCGTTTTAGACATTGCCAAATATCCTCAGTACGGGCAAGCTGAAATGATAGAAAATTTTATACAAAAATAGTAGCTAAAAGCTTTTAAAAATCTAAGGAGAGATTTTTTATTGTTATTTAGAGGATTTGTTGTGAAGATAGCATACTTACTCTGTTTTATTGTAACGTTTGGTTTTTGTGCACCCAGAGCTTGTACGACAGCAGAAGCAGCATCTATTGGTTGTAGTGGAGCAAACTATTCTTGCTTTATAGACGCTGAAGAGTACCAAGACAACTCTTCTAAAAATATCCCACATTGCATAAGAAAATCTGATAGAACTTGGACGATAGATACCAATAGCTTTTCTTCAGGCTTAGCACAAGACCACTATCATATTTATGTTGAGCAATTTTCTCCATGGAATCAACGATCATTAATAGGTATGTGGGATGATCACTCTAAAGGCTTAAGACAAAGATCAATAAATGGAAATCTAAATACCAGAGTAAATGGAGATATAGCTACCATTGGTGCTACTATTATGATTCCACAATACGCTGGATATAATTTTGTTCCAGATCCATCTAACGTAACAAGAACATCATCTACAGCCGATAGAATATTTTTAGATACTGGTAGTTTTACGTCTAGTAATTACACACTTTGTCAAACAACATATATTTATAATCCTAGCAAGCATCCTTATTGTAAAAATTCATCCTCTTCCACATTTGATTTTAGTGAGAAAAATACCTTTATACAAAATAATTTAAAAGGTAAAAACGTAGTCTATGCCAGGCTTTATTGGGGTGGCTCTCTTTATCAAAACTGGGCAATAAAAAATCTTGGGTCAAATTTATATGTAAATGCCTTAAATTACATAAAAGGATATAGCAGGATTGATTTTAAAGCTCCTGGAAAAAATGTAATCACAATAGATGCTGATCCAAAAGATGTTTTTTGGTTTGGCTCATTTAGTGAGTATAAACCAAAATCAATGACTCTTGAATCATATAATCAAAACGAGTCTAATAGCTACTATGTAAAGGCTGGAATAAACTACCAATATGTAGCAAGCGCTGATGTAACAGATATAGTTAGAGATTCTCTTGGTACTAGTGAGTCAGATAGGACATTTTATGCTGGCAATATCAGATCAACTACGATTCCCTTTAGTGATGAATTTATAGACCCAAATGATGGCATATATAAGGTAAACAACTCTACTAATAGAAAACTAAAAAAAACATACGGCACGCTACTATTCTCACCAGTTCAAGGGCAAAATGGTTACTGGATACAATCCATCGCACCACAATTTGCGGCTTGGAGTTTAGTCATCATTTATGACTTTGATGATAAAACCGCTGCAGCAAACAATATAGAGCCAAAGCTTGTTAGTATATTTGATGGACTAGAAAGACTTGCAGCAGACTGGATGAAGTCAAGCGATCCATTTGGTACTGTAAAGAGCTCAACCGTAGATGTAAAATTTGAGAATATCTATACACCAAAAGCAGGCGATATAAATGCTACGCTTACAATGTTTTCTTTTGGCGGAAAGCCAGAAACAAAAGGTGAGAATATTGAAATAGAAAACGAAGGTAGCTATCTGAGTATAACCAGCAAATACAATGCAAAAGGTGATCAATTTAACTCAACCATGACAAAATTTGGACAACCTATAAATCCAGGCAAAAAATTTCACTCTCAAGCAGACTTAGATATATTTGATATATCAGACAAAATGTCACATTCCCAAAAAGAAGCAGATATAAAATTTACAGTTACAACGATTAAAAATTCAGGCAGTGCTAATGTTGTAAGCGCTGACCGTATAAATTTGGCCATGGTAGGCTTTTCTACCCGTATATATAAACCAGATGTTTGCTATATGGAATATATTTATGCAAAAAAACCTAGCGATAGTACTTTTACAAAGGTGCAAGAAAATACCCCAACAGTAGTGCCAGCAAATACTATTTTAAAAACTTTCGTTGAAGTTACAAACAATACTAATGAAGCCGCCCAAGACTTTGCACTAAAAGCTACAATAGATCCAAGCCAAATTTATAATCCAAACTCAACTTACATATACGCAGATAAAGCATCACAAGGACCTAGTGATCTGCTTACTATGTCAGGACAGGTACACTATAACGACAACACAGGCCTGCAGCAATTAAGCGGAAATGACTTAACTTTTTATTTAGGACAAGGTGCTGCTGCAAATAAGGGTGGAGAAATGCTAATTCATCAAGGCAACTACGCTTATGCCATATATGAAACTACCCTTAAGTCTAAATTTGAGTCAAATAGTTACAAAGCCACGGTTGCAAATGCTGATATAAATTTACAGCCCTATGACACATACATAAGAAGATGTAGCAATCAAAACTACAACATTACTTTAGGCGTTAGTGCCAGTCCAAATAATTTCGTCGCAAGCAATAGACAAGACGATGGCTCAGCAACTTTTAAAGCTAAATTTAAAAATAGACTTCTAACTAAAATCGTTTCTACGCCATTTAATGTCTATATCACGAACTATGATACAGATGGCAATAAAAAAGTACCAGATGCCCCAGTAGATGTAAAAGTAGAGTTGGTCGAGTCTTGCAATGCTCCAACAAATTTATATGAACAAGATATAACATTTAATGGCGTAACTGATATTTTGTTGTCAGGCATTAGTATTGATAGAGCCTATAAAAGCGTAAAATTTAGAATTTCTCATCTTGATCCAGTGACAAATACTACAAAGGTTGAATGCGAAAAATTAGATGATTTTGCTATAAGACCAAGTCACTTTAGACTATGGGATACTGACAAGAATACGATCAATAATAACAATGTTTTAATAGGCGGCAAAGTTTATAATAACATTGCTCTTGCAGCTATGAAACCTCTTGATAGTGGCTTAGCAAATGGTTATATAAATAACATAAGTGGCTCAAATGGAGAGATAAAACTTGTACCAGCATATAGTGCGACTTGCGATCCTAGCATTATAGAAAGTGAAAACAAACTAAGCGTAGATTTTAACGATCCAAATAAAGCATTGGGTAAAATTTTCCGTCACACATCAAGTGGACCTGTTGGCTTTTCTTACTCAGATATAGGTGATACATATTTTTATGTATTAGACAAAGACTATACAATAACTGATCAACATACGCCATCAAGAGCTGATGATTGTGTAAAAAACTCAATTAGCAACGATCCATCACAAGATACTGCTCAAGAAGGAAGGATCGGATGTAGTATAAAGCTGGAAGGTAATAGAGATTATCTATTTAGGCCAAAAGATATACAAATAAGCAAGTTAAAGATAACAAAAGATAGCGATATAACATACCTTGATAATGAAGGCATACAAAAAGCAAAGCTTGACTTTGAAGTAACTGCCAGGTTATTTAACGATGACCCTGCAAAACTTTATAATGAAGATTGCTATGCAAAGAATATGAACTTTGACATAAAGTTAGACAGAGTTCCTTTAAATTTTACAGATAACGATGGCAATGCCGGTACATTAGCAAAAGCAAATGAAGAAATTTTATTTTTTGAAATTCCTGGCTCAAATACTAGAAAAGCAATAGATCCAAGTGCTACAAAATCAACATTTTATGTAGAAAAAAATACTTTTGTAAATGGCGTAGGCAAAGGTGAAGTATATTTTAATTTTGAAAGAAAAGTAAATCATGCTAAAAATCCTTTTACTATTTCAAGTAATGATTTTAGCTTTAGCGGAATGTCAGATAGCACCGATACAGTAAAAAAATATGAAAAACCAGCAACAGAAACGACAGCAAAATTTTACTTTGGTAGGGTTTATGCACCATTTTATGAAGGGCTTTATAGCGGCTTTTACGCCAAAATTTATTATGGTGCCTACTGCGATGGGTGCGATAAAAATGCCTACATGAAAAATGATGGTAAATTATGGCAAGACTTTCCAGCTGCACCATTTTGGGCCACCAATCCAAAACATAGCGCAGGAGTACTTAACTATCATGACTTTAGCTTTACAAACACTTATAGCGGCACTGTTTTAAGAAATGATGTAAGCAGCATAAGTAATGGTGAGCAAATAATTTTTATAAGAAATCCTTCAGCGGTTACTGATGTGGCTAAAATGAGAGCACCTAGCTGGCTTCTTTATAGCGAATTTGATGAGAAACCTGAAACAAATAATTTCAATCTAAATTTTCTAGTACCAAATGGCGAATGGGCTGGTAAAGTCCTAAAGAGCAATAACATAGAAGATAAGACAAGCGGTGCAGTTGGAGGTTTTATAGGAGTAAAATCTAATAGTGATAGTAACCTAGATATAAGTGACAAGACAAACAGGAGAATAGAGTGGTGAAAAGGGGTGGCTTTTCATTGATAGAGCTTATCTTGTCAGTGCTTGTAGTAGCCATAGTAAGTGCAAGCTTGCCACTAGCGGTAAGAACTACTTCAAATTTAAGTGAGCAGTCCTTAATGCAAGAAGGACTAATGAATGCTAAAACCTATATGTCATTAATATTAAAAGCACCATTTAGCGATCAAGTCTTAATAGCCGGTAAAAATACCATGCCATCTTCTATAACGACTCAAGAGGCTATAATTTTTCCTCTTATTATCTGCGATCAAGGGGCAAATCCGGATTTTTATGAAAAAAGTGGAGTAAAAGGTGAAGGACATAGGATACTTGCATATCCGGTGCAAAATTCATCTGCATGTGCCACAAGGCCTAATGATTCAAAGCTTCCAGAATCAATCAAAAGCGTAAATTTTAAAGTAAAATCTATCAAAAATTTCAATACTCAAAAATCCATCTCACTAACTGCTAGCACTACTAAACGCGACTTTATCATAGATACAGAGACGACTCCAACTATAACAAATGGAGCTGATAAATTTGTAGTTAGCACTCCTTTAAATGATAGTGACGTTTTACAGATAAAGCTAGATACGACTATGAAAACTACAAAAGAGAGCAAAAGCGTACTTTATGGATATGCCTTTAATATAGGTGAAAGCAGTACTCTAAGTGTAAAAGAATGGAAATGAAAAAAACAAAAAAAGCTTTTACATTAATTGAGCTAATAATAGTCATCACCGTACTTGGTGTTATCTCACTTATGAGCTTTAACACGCTTATGAATTTATATCAAAACTATTTTCAAAGCAAAGTAATAAACGAACTAGAAACACAAAGCGAAATCGCTCTAGAGCAAATTTCAATGCTACTTAGCCACAGAATCAAACAAAGCGTTATCGCTAGAAAAAAAAATGGAGATTACCTAGCTCTAAATGATAGTGGCGTAAATTTAAGCAGCGACTTTGAAATTTTAGAATTTATCCCAGCTGCTTATGAGCTATTTGATGGCATAAACGAATATAAAGGAGACGATACTAACGGAGATCCGATCATCGAAGAAGGCATATATAGCGGATATGTAGATCTTGCAAATAGCTCTGTTGCAAATGGATTAAAAAGCCCTGGAAGCAAATTTAATGATGCTTTTAGAAATGGCGTAATGGACTTGACCTGCGAAAATGATAGCAATGAAGAAGATGTAAATAGCGGCTCTAGGTGTATAAACGCCGATAATGAAAATGGCGGTTTAGTAGCGATATTTTCTAGCATACTTTATAGAGTTGGTAGCAGCTTTGGCTATCAAGAAAATTTAGACCAAAGGCACTTAGATATCGCAAAAGTTGGCATACAATCAATCGACACGCTTAAAATTTCAAGTGATTTTAAAAATAAAAAAATTTCAGAGCAGTATAAACTAGCTTACACAGCCATTGCCATAGCGCCAGCTGAGCAAAATGCCGAGGATATACAAAATGGCTCTTTTGACCTTAAAATTTACTACAACTATAGGCCATGGCTAAATGAAAGCTTTAAAAAATTTAGCTCAACATCTACAAAGGATATCAAAGCCGAAAGTGCGACACTAGCTAAACATGTAACAAGATTTGTCTTTACAGAAAAAAATGGAGTCATCGCATTAAAGCTTTGCCTTAAAGCAGAAAAGTCAGAAATAACCATTTGCAAATCAAAGGCGGTTTATTGATGAGAAAAGGATTTACATTAATAGCGGCGATATTTTTTCTAGTTGTGGCAGCTTCTATCAGCACTCTTGCTCTTTCGATAGCTAGCACATCAGCCAGACAAAGCAGTGAAATTTATCTAAGAGAGCAAGCACAACTCGTTGCTCAAGCAGCAGCAGAGTATGCAATGTTTGAAATTTTTAGAACTGATTTCTCAAACAAATGCTTAGATAAAGTAAATGGGGAATTTAACGATATGTTCGACTTTAAAGTAAAAATAACTTACTTTGGCGATATCGGTATATGCACTCCACCGACCATCATGCCAGGAACAAACGGAGTCGCAAGTACTGGCAACATGATCTTTGATGTTTTTGTAACATCAAAAGATAAAAAAACGCCAAATCCTATAAATTTTCACAAACGAACTCTTCAGAAACTTTAAAATTTTATAAAGATTTTAGTTTAATTTGTTTTTAGTTTTAGCGTGTTATAATCATCTTAATTTCTATAAAGGAGATTACGATGAACATAAGCATTGTAGGAAAACAATTTGAGCTAACAGAGCCAATCAAAAACTATATCCAAGACGCTTTTGATACGCTTGGTAAATACAATCTCGACATCATCTCAGTAAGATGTGTTGTAGCAGCTGATGAAAAACAAGGAAAAAAAGGCTTTAATGCAGAATTTTCTCTAAATATGGCCCATAAAGATACGATAGTCGTTCGCCAAAAAGATAAAGATCTTTACGCTGCGATCGATCTTGCTATCGAAAAAGCATCAAAAGTTTTAAGAAGAGAGCATGATAAGAAATTTACTGTTAAAGGCAAGGCTGACGACAAAGAATTCCGCTCAAGAATAGGTGAAGAAAAGATCGAAGGCGTTGAAGAGATCGTGCCTATGGAGCTTGAAATTTATAAACCACTTGAGGTCGAAGAAGCACTTGAAAAACTAAAATCAAGTGATAAACAATTTTACGTATTTAACGATGTTGACGCAAAAATGCGTGTGATCTACAAAAGAACAGACGGAACTTTCGGTCTTTACTAAAAATAGGGGCAGCTTTGCCCCTAAAATTTAAGCTAATTCACTATAAATTTTCTTTCTAAAATCTAAAAAACCTGTTGCAAAAACTACTGTGCCAGCAAATGGCTTTAAATTTTCAAAAATAGAATAGAGATATCCTTGTGTGATATAGACGTAGATACAAGGTGGCTTTCGTGCGAGTCATTTTAGAAGATCTTGGCGAACTAAACTAGGTCACAACTGATGAATGGCAAGGCAAAGAATTACATGCCATAAAAAAGCGGGTGATTTTCTTAAAAATAATCTAGATGTAGAATTTTATTTTATAGACTGAGAAAGCGTAGAGGAGCATAGCAGAGCAAACGAGCTAAAAATGCTTGATAGTACTAGAAATTTTTAAAGATAAAAGAGAAACGAAGTTCTCTTTTTGATTTTTAAAATATCAAATAGCTAAAACAGATACTATCTATTTCTCTAAATTTTCACTAGTTTTTGGTCTAAAGGCCTTATTTATCTTTCTTATCCAAATGATTAGCGAGATAAACAAGATAAAATAAAATACATAGCTAGCTACCGGCCAACTAGTATCTGTGCCACTTTCTTTTAGTGAGATGACATTTCTAAACTCTTGAAGCATAGAAATTCTATATCCATAATATTTTACAGTTACGTTTTTATCGCTATTTGCAAAGCCCTGGGCCTTGGCTTGTACATCAGCTGAGTTAAATTTAAAATAAAACGGAAATCCCCATGCAGTATCTTCATTTCTATAAGCCATGACTTTATTTGAATTATTAGAATCTTTAGTGTAGAGAAAATAAACATCTCTGGTAGGGCCATCAGCCGGATTTTTAGCATCGATGATACCATCTTTGTCCATACGTTTGACATCGCCACCTGTGATTTGCACATTTGCATAGTGTGGAAACGAATAATCAACTACAAGAGCCAAAAAAGAGTGTAAAAGCACGATAAAAATAACGCAAATTCTTTTAAAAAATGTAATCATTTCTTTCCTTTTAAATTTGCGTTATTTTATGAAAAGATAGCTTAATAAAGGGGCAAAATACCCCTTTAATTTTAAGCTTTTTTATTAAGCATAAATTTTAGAAGTTGTGCAAGGAAGCTGATTCCACCGATTATTAAAATCGTATCGCCAATCATTCTTACCCATCTTAAATTTTGCAAGTGTGATTGTTGTAAAAGCTCAGCGCTTCTTGCATACCACATACCATGCTCTAGGCTTGCAAATGCTTGATAAATTCCTATTGGAAGTAGTGAAAGTACGATCATTAGCATAAGGCCTATATTTAAGCCCCAAAAGCCTACTTTCATAAGTTTCTCGTCAAATTCTTGACCTTTGAATAGATAAGTAGCCACTAGCCAAACAAATCCAAGTGCCAAAAATCCATAAACACCAAATAGTGCAGCATGTCCGTGGACTGGAGTCGTATTTAGACCTTGGATATAAAATAGTGAAATTGGAGGATTGATTAAAAATCCGAATACACCAGCACCTAGCATATTCCAGAAAGCAACTGCGATAAAGCAGTAAAGTGGCCATTTTAATGTCTTAGCCCAAGTTTGAGCAAACTGAAGTCTGTAGTGCTCATAAGCTTCAGCGCCAAGTAATACAAGAGGAACTACCTCAAGTGCTGAGAAGCTAGCGCCAACTGCCATTATAGGTGTTGTAGTGCCCGCAAAATATAAGTGGTGGAAAGTTCCTGGAATTCCGCCCACTAAGAAAAGTGATGCACTCGCAAGTGTTGAAAACGTAGCAAATCTCTTTGAAACAAGACCAAGACTAACAAATACAAAAGCAAGTGAAGCGGTAGCAAAGACTTCAAAAAAGCCTTCAACCCAAAGGTGTACAACCCACCAGCGCCAGTATTCCATCACTGGAAGTGGGCTTCTTTGGCCGTAAAATAATCCTGCTCCGTAAAATAATCCAACTGCAACAGCAGAAGCTGCAAAGATAGCAAGTAAATTTTTGTCACCTTTATTCTTAAATCCGCCGATAAATCCACGAAGTAAAAGTAGCATCCAAATGACAAGACCAACAAATAAAATAATTTGCCAAACACGTCCAAGCTCGATATATTCATATCCTTGGTGTCCAAACCAGAAGCTTAAATTTATAGGCATAATATTTGCGATCGCTAAATACTCACCAGCAAAACTGCCAACTACAAGGATTAGTAGTGCGTAAAATAATAAATCTACGCCAAGCTTTTGGAATTTTGGATCTTTACCGCCATTTATAATAGGTGCTAGGAAAAGACCGCCTGCTAAAAATCCTGTCGCAATCCAGAAAATACTAGCCTGAATGTGCCATGTTCTAGCAAGTGAATAAGGAATATAAGCTGATAAGTTTATACCGTAAAATTCTTGTCCTTCGACTGTATAGTGAGCTGTAAAGCCACCTATTAAAATTTGGAAAGCAAAAAGAGCCAAAGTTACAAAAAGATATTTTTTAAGAGCTTTTTGAGATGGAGTTAGGCTTAATTTACTAAGTGGATCTTCGCTAATAGCTTCTAATTTTTCATCATCTTTTTTACCATAAAAAGAGCTAAACCAAACAAGAAATCCAATACCAGCAATAAGTATTACAACACTTGCGATTGACCAAAATATATTCTCGCTTGTTGGTACATTATCTATTAGTGGCTCGTGTGGCCAGTTGTTTGTGTATGTAGCATCGCTATTAGGTCTGTTTGCTGCGGTTGCCCAGGCTGACCAGAAGAAAAAGTTATTAAGATCATCTCTATCAGAAGCATTTGGAAGAGTATTTTCTTTCATCGCATAAGCTTCTCTTAAAGATTTAAACTTAGGGTCATTTCCAAAAAGTGATGAATACTCTTGGCTTACTTGTTTCATAGCCTTTAATCTATCGCTGCTAAGTACGATTTTATCGTCTTTTACGCCATTTTCTCGGTACTCTTTTTTAAGTAGAACTTTTAGATTTGCCTTTTGCTCATCATTTAAGTCAGCATATTTTGAGTGGTAAATTTCATCTGCTTTTAACTCTAAAAATATAACCAACTCTTTGTGAAGCCAGTCCGCACTCCAATCAGGTGCTTGATATGCACCGTGTCCCCAAACAGAGCCAACTTGCATACCTCCTATGCTTTGCCAGGCCTCTTGACCTTTATAGATGCTCTCTTTGTCGATCACGACATTGCCATTCTCATCTGTAAAATTTACAACTGGTGGCGAGCTTCTATAAACCTCAACGCCGTAGTAGCCTAAAATACTAAAGCAAATTACTAGTACTGCAACAAGTGCTAGCCAATACTTTTTGTATTCACGCATTGATTCTCCTTTTTTTAAAAATTTTAAGGCGAAGTTTATCTCATTTTAAAAAAGCAGCTAATGATATATGTCAATAAAAGGAGAGAATTTATCCCATTAGTTTTATAAGAATTTACAATATATGCAAATTCTTCATAATGTATATGCAAAATTTACATAGAATTAATATAAATATTATTAATATACATGTTTATACTTCAAAAATAAAGGAAAAAATATGCAAACAAATTTTATGCATAAAGTAACCAAATTTAGCCTTGTTGCTTCACTATTTATGGCTCTTAGTCTAAACGCAGCTGAGTCTGCAAGAAGCATCACCGATATGCAAGGCGTCAAAGTAAGCGTACCTGAAAAGGTAGAAAAGATCGCTGCACTTTGGCATGCAAACAACGAAATCATCCTAGCACTTGGTGGCATGGATAAAGTGATCACCACTACAGATCTCATCAAGAAAAATAAGTGGTTTATACACGTATATCCAAAAGTAAAAGACCTCCCAGCTGCGCTAAATGGCAAAGATATCCAGGTAGAAGAGCTAGTTAAGCTAGCACCTGATGTTGTCATAGTTTCTAGCAAAAATTACCAAGAAGAGCTTACTAAAAATGGCTTTAGCGCGGTAAATATGATATATAGAGACTATCCAGATATGGAGAAAAGTATCTATGCAACAGCTGAAGTTATCGGCACTGACAAGGCTAGAGCTTTGGCTGAAAAGCTTTCAAACAAGATCCATGAGAACTCAAAATTTGTAGAAGCCAAAACAAAAAATATCCCAGCTGATAAGCGTCCAAAAGTACTTCACCTTCTTGGCGGAGCAAATTTATTAAAAGTTGATGGTACAAACACTATTCAAAACACTTGGATAAATTTAGCTGGCGGCAAAAACGCAGTATCAAAAGAGGGATCTATGATCGAGCTAACAGCTGAAGAGATCATCAACGCAAACCCTGATATTATCATCGTTGGTGGCAACGACACAGACGCTTTGATCAAAAATGTCAAAGAGCACCCTGCGTTTTCAGGCTCAAACGCTGTGAAAAACGGCAAAATTTATGGCAACCCAAAAGGTGCATTTGCTTGGGATAGATATGGCGCTGAGAGCGTACTTCAAATTTTATGGGCAGCAAAAACTATCCAGCCTGATCTTTTCAAAGACCTAGACATGAAAGCAAAAACAAAAGAGTTTTATAAAGAGTTTCTAGGCCACGAGCTTACCGACACAGAGTATGACTACATATTAAAAGGTCTAAACCCTGACGGCAGCAGCAAATAATATATGAAAAACGCAAATTTTTCATTAGTTGCTATATTTTTAGCCCTACTAACGCTTATTTGCGCCTTTGTTGCACTTGGCGTTGGTAGGTTTTACATACCTTTTAGCGACGTCTTTAGCGTGCTAGCTCACAACTTTGGCTATGGTGAGGGCGCAGCTAGCAACATCACAAATGTGATAGAAAATTTACGTATTCCGCGCATTATAGCCGCCATCCTTGTTGGTGCTGCTCTTAGCGTGAGTGGTGCAGCCTATCAAGGCGTCTTTAAAAACCAGCTAGTTAGCCCCGATCTTCTTGGTGTTTCTGCAGGTGCCTGCGTGGGAGCTGCCACCGCGATCATCTTTGATCTATCGCTATTTTGGGTGCAGGCTTTTGCATTTGGCTTTGGTCTAGCAGCTGTTGCTATCACTCTAGCCATACCAAAGATGATGGGACGCACTAGCACGCTTATGCTAGTTCTTTCTGGTATCATCGTAAGTGGTCTCATGGGCTCTATAATCGGTTTTTTAAAATATGTCGCTGATCCTGAAACAAAGCTACCTGACATCGTCTACTGGCAGCTTGGAAGTCTAGCAAAGCTTGATAGTGAGAATTTAAAATTTATAGCCCCAGTGATGATCATCTGCGCCATTTTACTAATCGCCATGAGCTGGCGTATAAATTTGCTTTCCCTTGGCGACGAGAGTGCAGCGAGACTTGGCGTAAACGTAGCTTTTGAACGCGCTATTGTCATCATATGCGCTACGCTTCTTACAGCGTGCAGCGTCTGCATAAGCGGTATAGTCGCTTGGGTGGGACTTCTCATGCCACATCTGGCTCGTATGCTAGTTGGTGCAAACAACATAAAAAGCATGCCAGCAAGCATATTTATGGGTGCGATGTTTTTACTATTTGTAGATACATTAGCTCGTAGCATAAGCGTGAGCGAAGTGCCTCTTGGCGTGCTTACTGGCTTTATCGGCACGGTATTTTTCGTCTGGGTCTTGTGGCGAAATAAAAAGGTTGCGTGATGCTTGAAGTTAGAAATTTAAACTTTAGCTACCCAAATGGGGCTGGCAAACTAGAAAATGTAAATTTAAAGATAGGCGCAGGTGAAATTTTAACCATTCTTGGTCGAAATGGTGCTGGCAAATCAACCACTCTTGGGCTAATAAGTGGCTCGCTAAAGCCAGTTTCGGGAGAAATTTTTCTTAATGGCAAAAATGTTGATAGCCTAAGCAACAAGGAGCGCGCTAAGATCATGGCGTATGTCGCTCAAAGCGAGGTTACCGAGTATGAATACACCGGGCTTGAGTTCATCACGATGGGACGCGCGGCACACCTTGGCATCTTTGCAAGACCTAGCAAGGAGGACGAAGAGATCGCTAAAATTTACACCAAAAAGCTTGAGATCGAGTATCTTGAAGAGCGTTTTATTACGCAGATGAGTGGCGGTCAAAAGCAGATGTGTATGATCGCACGCGCGATGGCCGCGCAGCCAAAGATGATCATTTTTGATGAGCCAACGAGCGCGCTTGATTTTGGCAACCAGTATAAATTTTTACGCACGCTCAAGTGGCTAAAAGAGCTTGGCTACTCGGTCGTGCTAACTACTCATAACCCTGACTTTGCCGTACTTCTTGGCGGATATGTCGCACTTGTAAAAGGTGATGGAAATGTTGAGTTTGGCTCAGTTAGTGAGATCATCAGAAGCGAAAATTTAAGCAAACTTTACGGATTAAGCTTAAATGTAAGCTACATCGACGAAGTAAAAAGAGAGTGTTGCTTAACATATCCTCTTTAAATTTATACTCTCAAAAGAGAAATTCTTTTGAGAGCTTTTTGTATTATTTTTCTTATTTAATACTGCCTTTGGAGTAAAAATGAAAAAAGTAGTTTTGATTTTATTTTTTGCATTGATGGCAAACGCGGCGGATAAATTTGATTGTTCTAAACGCTACTGCAAAGAGATGAAAAGTTGCGAAGAAGCATATCACTATCTAAGAAAATGCGGACGCAGTGGGTTTGATCGTGATCGTGACGGCATACCATGCGAGAATGTATGCAAAGAGCGAAGAGTAGAAAAATAATTTTATTAAAATTTACTCCGCTAAATTTTAAAGCCAATAAAATCAAAAATTTAGATTAAGCTAAAAGCAACTAGGCATTATTTTTAGCAAGTGCCGCCACTCTAGTCTTTGCAGCCTGTGTGATATCATCCTCGTAGTCGTAGAAGTTAAAGGTCGCTCCATGCTGAAAAAAGCCATTTAGTATATCGCCGCTTTGGCGGTTTTTCAGATCAAGCTCCGCCACCTTAAAGCCGTCATTTGTCGCACAAAATTCCTTTAGTCTTGCTGGTGCCTCTTTTAGCTTGGTAAATAAAAAGCAGTATCCATCGCCGCCGTTTCGCCCAACTCTACCGCGCAGCTGATGAAGCGTAGCAAGCCCTAGCCGCTCAGCGCCCACGATCACTATCGTATTTAGCCTTGGTAGCGAGATACCCACCTCAACAACGGTGGTTGAGAGCAAAATTTCGCCCTCTTCTCTAAACCGCCTTAAAATTTCTTCTTTTTCTTTATCTTTGCCATGCGTGACGAAGACATTTTTGAAATTCTTTAGCCAAAAGCCCTGCGCCTCGCTTAGACTTTGGTAGTTTGAGCTCTCGCTGCTCTCAACTAGCGGATAGATGATAGCCACTTGAAAGCCTCCCTCAAGCTGCTTTTTGATGTGAGTTAGCAAAAAGCCAAACTCGCTAGCGCCTAAAATTTGGCTCATTATATTTTTCTTAAATGGCATCTGCTTTAAAAAGCTAAAATTTACGATCTCAGACTGGATTAAACTTAGCGTCCTAGGTATTGGCGTAGCTGAAAACTGCACGAAATTTGCTCGCTCGTCCTCGTTTGAGGCAAGTTCCTCTATCTTTTTACGCTGATTTGAGCCAAAGCGGTGCTGCTCATCTACCATGACAAGTGGCGAGTTTGGCAGCTCGTGAAATAGAAGCGCATGCGTGCCAACGATCAAATTTACCCCGCTAAAGTCTATCTTTTTCTCCCCGCTTCGCACCAGCATCACGTTCATAAAAGTAGGTAGCAACCTCTTTGCTTCGTTATAAATTTGCTCGCTTAAGATGCTTGTTGGCGCCATCAAAATGGCACTTTGCGGATAGACGCTAAGTGCGGCTGCTAGGATCACTAGCGTCTTGCCACTTCCCACGTCGCCCATTATGACGCGCCTTTTTGCCTGCACGGTGCTAAGGTCGTCTCTGATGTCGTTTATCGCTTTTATCTGGTCATTTGTCGGCGTAAATGGCAGGCTCTTAAGCCAAGAGCTTATATCAAAAAGCTTGATTTTTGGGCTTTTAAAGTAGGTTTTTTTAGCACTTAGCTTTTTTATGTAGTTAAAAATTTCTACAAATTTTAAGATTTCCACGCCCTCGCCCTCGTTTTTTAGGCGGTATAAAATTTGCACGCTTTGTTCATCTAGCCTTTGCAGGTCAGCTAGAAATTTAGCCTCTCGTTCACTCAAGCCCTCGGCTAATAAATTTTGTAAATTTATATATTTTAAAACGAGTTTTTTGACTTCATCATCTTTTAGCTCGGTCTTAAATTTAGGCACTATCTGGCCTATTTTTGTGGTGATTTTTGGATTTACGATCTGCCATGAGCCAAAGGCGTAGGAGCAAAGCCCATATATCGCCATCTCTTTGCCCTTTTTAAAGGCGCCGTAGTGCCAGGACTTTGCGTTAAAAATGATGATCTTTACATTACTTTGCCACTGCTCGCAAAAGGCAAGCGCCGTTAGCATTCCAGGGCGCGAGGCGAGTGAGGTGATCTTTACATTTATGCAGACCTGCCCCTCTCTTGGGCTTTTAGCGATTGTCGTATCCTCAAAGCCCTTTGGTAGCACAAGAGCAAGGTCAAGCAGGCTAAGCACGCCTATCTTTAGAAGTTTTGCCCTGTCGCTTACTTCAAATTTCATTTTTTAAGACGCAAAAACTTAGCTGATTGATCTCTGCGTGGGCTTTTATGAAGCTATTTAGCTCGCTTAGCGAAAGGGCTGAAATTTTATCCAGATCCTTCAAAAATGCCCCAAGCTCGCCATGCTCATAAAACTCGCTTTGCGCGATATCAAGGCGTTTAAATAGCGTTTCAAGTCTAAGTGGCAACGAGCCAAGTAAGAATTTCTTTGCCTGCTCAAGCTCGGCCTCACTAACTCCTTTTTTACTAAATTTTAAAATTTCCTCTTTTATAACGGCGATAGCCTCATCTTTTTTCTCATTTTTTGTCTGCATGTAGCCATAAATCTGGCTGTAAGAGAGATTTAGCAAATTTCTAGCGTAGGCGCTGTATGCAAGCCCTCTTTTCACGCGGATTTCCTCCATAAGCCTCGAGCCAAAGCCACCCTCACCCAAGATAAATGTCGCCACTGCGGCCTTGTATTTCTCCTCAGGTTTTACATTAAACGCGCGCCAAAGTAGATGTATGCCTGCTCGCTTTGCCTGATGATCTCGCTGTTTTCGCACTTGTCGCTTGGGTTAAAGTGCTCTAGCTTTCGCACCTTGCCAGGCTTTAAAATTTCTAAAACGCTAGCAAGCTCTTTTGCCTGCTTCTCGTCGATGTCGCCACCTAGCACGCAAAGCAAATTTGAAAGGTCTAAATGCTCGTTTAAAAATTTCCTCACATCTTCAAGCGTGATCGCTTTTACGCTCTTTTTGGTACCGATGCTTGGCTGAGCAAGCACGCTTTTTGGGTACAAAAGCTCAAAGAGACCCTGCCTTGCCACGTAGTCAAAGTCGTTTTCGTTTGCTGCGATCTCGCCAAGTGTGACGGTTTTGCACCTATTTAGGATCTCATCTGTCAAATTTGGAGCGCTTATAAGCTCTTTTAGCTTGCCACACGCAAAGGCAAAGTGCTCTTTTAGGCAGTTTAGATCGATGCAAAATGTCTCAAAGCCGCAGCTTGCATTTAGGCTGATCGCCCTTACTTCAAGCTCTTTAGCAAATTTAGCCGAGCCTAGCTTCATATCGCCCTCGTTTAGCAAATTTGCACTTAGTCTTGCAAGTCCTGCTAGCTTGCCATTTTGTGAGCTGCCAGCTGCTTTGAAAACTAGTTTTAGGCTCACTACTGGCATCGCTTTTGAGCTTTCAAAAACGACTGGGATTTTTACATTTTTTACATTGATATCTAAAATTTTCATCTAAAATTTCTCCAAAATATCGTAGTTTGTGTTGCGCTTAGCTGGAATTTCTCCGACATCTTTTATAAGCTCGATCATCTGGTCTTGATTCATCCTAAAGCTAGCCCCTGCAGCCTTTACGACGTTTTCTTCCATCATTGTGCTACCAAGGTCGTTTGCACCAAAAAGAAGTGCAAGCTGACCTACGTAGCTGCCCTGCGTGACCCAGCTGCTTTGGATATTTTTAAAGTTATCCAAAAAGAGCCTTGAAACCGCAAGAAGCCTTAGATAGACGTTTGAGCTTTGCTTTTTGATCTCTGGGAATTCTTGCATGAGCTTTGTATTTAGCCCTTGAAAGCTCCAAAGTATAAATGCCCTAAATCCAGCCGTTTCATCTTGTAAATTTCTGATATGCTTCCAGTGCTCCACGATCTCGCGAGTGCTCTCAACCGTGCCAAACATCATCGTCGCAGTCGTCTTCATGCCAAGCTCGTGCGCCTCTTTGTGTATGCGAAGCCAGTCTGCGGTGTCGCACTTTTTAGGGGCGATGATGTCACGCACTCTATCGCTTAAAATCTCCGCTCCAGCGCCTGGCATCGAGTATAAGCCCTTTTCGTTTAGGCGTTTTAAGACCTCTTTTGTAGAAATTTTTGAAATTCTTGCGATGTAGTCGATCTCAACGGCAGAAAAGCCATGTATCGTGATGCTTGGATAGTGCTTGCTGATGTAGCCGACAAGCTCCTCGTACCACTCGATCTTTAGCTTTGGATGCACGCCACCTTGAAATAAAATTTGCGTGCCGCCAATGGCGATAAGCTCCTCTATCTTCTTACCGATCTCCTCAAAACTTAGCACATAAGCGTCTTCTTCTTTTGCGTGGCGGTAAAATGCGCAAAATTTACAATCCACCCAGCAGACGTTTGTATAGTTAATGTTGCGATCTACGATGAAGGTCGTAATGTTATCTGGATGAAGCTCTTTTTTTCTAGCTAACGCCATCTTGCCAAGCTCGTGAAGCGGTGCATTTTCTATAAGATCGATGGCCTCATTTACACTAAGTCTTTTCAAATTTAACCTTTTATTTTGCTTATTTTTGGGCGAGAGTTTAGCCAAAAATGCTTTTAAATATGATAAATCAGGCGTTATGAAAAATTAATTTTTAAAGGCTAAAATGTGAGAAATTCTTTAAAGGAGCGAGTTATGAAAAAGGTGATATTTGCCGTTATCTGCGGGCTATTTTTAGTTGGTTGTGCTAAAAATGAGCCAAAGCCAGCCAAGCCTCAAGGAGCAAGTTGCGGATGCGCTCATCATCAAAAAATGATGCAAGAAAATATGCCAAGCTGCCCACATCATGGCATGCAAGGAGCAATGCATGAGCAAATGCCAGCAGGCTGCCCAGCTCACGCAAAATAGTAAAAGTGCCAAATGGCACTTTTATTTTAATATCACCTTGTCACCTTTGGTGCCAAGAACCGTCACTTTTTCTCCGTTAGCTAAATTTCCATCATATTTCCAAAGAGTGCCTTTAAAATAGACCATATTTTCTCTGATCTCACCAACTCCGGCTTCGTCTAAAAATTCCTCGTTAAAACTCTCTTTTCTAGACATAAATTTGCTCTTTAGCGGTGCTTTTAAAAGCGCAAGAAACACGATCGCAATCGCTGCCGTAATTAAAATTTGATAGCTCCAAGCAAAACTAAAACCAAAATTTATAGCTCCAACTACTATAAAAGCTATGCCAAAAAATAGCAAATAAAACGAGAAAAAGATAAACTCGGTGATGCACAAAACCACACCGATTGCTATCATTATAAAAGGGCTGATCACGCCTTATCCTTAGCTAGGAAATTTTTCAAAACGCTAAGGGAGCCAATAAGCTCAGTCACCTCATAAGGGACTAAAATTTTATCTTTTGAGCTATTTTTAGCTAGCTCGCTAAATGCCCCGACTCTATCGCGCGCGAGCAAAAATTCAGCCGCATTTGCGTTTTTGCTCATGCTATCATTTATCATATCCATAGCCTCTTTTTGAGCCGTTGCAATGGCGATTTGCTCGTATTTTTTTGCATCAGCCATACGCTCGATCGCCTCTGCTTGAAGCACTTTTTCTTGTTTTAGCGCTTCGGCGTTGCGTATTAAAGCCTCTTTTTCAGCCAAGGCTTTTAGCTCAATCGCACGTTTTTCACGCTCAGCTTTCATCTGCATATTCATCGCCTCTTCGATGCCAAGTGGGACAGAAATTTCAGAAATTTCTACACGCATGATCTTTACGCCCCAGTTGCCAGCAGCGTCGCCAAGAGCCACTTGAAGTGCGGCATTTAGGCGGTCACGTGAGCTTAGTGTATCGTCAAGATTCATCGCGCCGATCTCGCCACGAAGCGTAGTCATGGCTAAATTTGCTATAGCACGCTTGTAGTTATCGACATTATAAACCGCCATTTTTGCATCAAAGACCTTTAAAAAGACGATGCCATCGACACTTATGTTTACGTTATCTTTTGTGATGACTTGCTGTTTTGTGATATCAACAAGTTGTTCTTTTACGGTGATTATCGCTCTTATTTGATCAACAAATGGGATGATTATGTGAAATCCACCATCAAGCACTTTGTGAAATTTACCAAGTCGCTCGATGAGTAGATTATCAGCTTGTGATACGATCTTGATGCCAGCCTTTAAAAACAAGAACGCAAAGATAACCAGAACTACGACTAAAACGCCAAATGCTTCGATTTGCATTTTTACTCCTTTAATTTATAATTTGTTATTTTCTTAAGTATTATAATACATTTTAAATTTTATTTTCAAAAAGGATTAGCATGAAAAATTTTATATTTGCACTAAGTGCGGCCCTACTTTTGGCAGGTTGTGCCTCATCTAGCCAAAACGCAAACGTCCCACAAGGCAAATGTGAAGTAAAAAGTAGCTGCGAAGCTCCAATTAGTAGCATCGAGGGCACTTATAAAGCATTTTTACCTTGCGCTAGCTGCATGGGTGTTGATTCACGCTTAACATTAAAAAAAGATGGTATATTTGAAAGTGTGATGGACTACAAGTCAAAAGACAACTACAAAGCCGTTAGCAAAGGCAAGTACTCAATAGAAAATGGTGTGATAACAACGATTGATGAGTATAAAGAAAAGAGCTTTTATAAAATAGAAGGCGAGAACCTAAAAATGCTAGATATGGATCAAAAAGAGGTCACTGGCGAGTTAAAAGATAAATACATCTTTAAACGCGTAAAATAAATTTTAAAGGCAAAATGATATAATTTTGCAATTTTTAAGGAGTTGCAAATGAAATATCTTTTTGCCATAATTATCTCATTTTTCATCCTTGGCTGCGCAAAAAATGAAAATTTAGAGCCAAATCAAAACACACAAAATACAGTAAAAGAAGACAAGCCGTTAGTTCAGGTAAATACACCCAAAAAGCCAGAAAAGCTAATACTTCCAAACTCAATTTATAGTAGTTTTCACACTATTTTGCCTTGCCCAAATTGCGAAGGCATAAAACTATCATTACGTTAAATAAAGACAAAACCTACACAAAAACAATGCTTACTATGGATAAAAAAGTAAGCTTGATTGAAAAAAATGGCACATTTGATGTTGATGATAGTGCTATCATTTTAAAAGATGAAAATGGCAATCTTAACTACTTTACACCAAATAAAAACTCACTTCTTCAACTTGATGACAAGAAAAATAAGCGAGTTGGCGTGCTAGCTCAAATTTATAATTTTGAACCGGTAAATAAAGCTTACAAAGATAGTTTTTTCGCTAAATTTTATAAATTTAAAAACAAAGATAACTTTTTAGACATTGTAATCGTACCAAGTAAAAATGGCGCGAAAATAAGTTTTTATTCATCATTAAAAAATGGCTCGCCACTTTGCGAGTTTAGCTCTGAACTACTTTACGACAAGGGAATTTTTTACCTTTTAGATGAAAAAGGAATTGCTTTAAGCATACACAGGATAAATAATGCAATTTTTCTAGTAGCAAATGACAAAATTTGTAAAAATGCTCACATAAGCGGACGATATAAAAAAGATAAAGATCAAAAAAACCTCTTTGGCAAAGGCTTTTTTGCAGAGCTGACAAACGAATCAGCAAATAGAGATGTGATAAAAATTTATGGCTCAAAAAACATAAAACGAGATAACACAAAAAAAGAAAGCAACTATATCGTAACAAACAAAAATGAAAGAATTTTTGAATACACCTTGCTAAATGGCATTATCACAAGTATTGAAATTTACTCTAACGAATTTAAAACTCCAGAAAATATCAGCCTTAAATCAAATTTCAAAGATATAAAAAATTCTCTTGTTATTTCTAAATTTAGTAGTGACAAAAACAATATCTATCTAAAAATAGATAGCCACGATATGTTAATCACACTAAAAAATCCACTTGCCAAAGAGATAACAAGCCTAAACGATATACCAGATGAAACAAAGATAGAGCAAATAACGCTAATGTGGAATCAATAAGTTGAAAGAATATCTTAAACTTTTAAAAGAAGAGAAAAATTTTCGCCTCTTAAGCATCATTCAGCTTATATGCTATTTTGGCGTATGGTTTTCGCACACAGGTATTTTTACCCTTCTTATCAAGCTTGACGCTCCTGTTTGGGCGATCACGCTAAGTGCGGCGATGGCATTTATCCCAGGTGTTGTCATAGCTCCTTTTAGTGGAATTTTAGTTGATAAATTTAGCCCAAAACCGATGCTTGTCATCATGATGGCAGTTGAGACGATAAGCGTTTTTATGCTTCTTTTTATAGACTCGCTTGATTTTTTATGGCTACTTTTACTCATCATTTTTGTTAGAAATGGCACTGGCGGAATGTATTTTCAAGTAGAGATGAGCGTACTGCCAAAAATTTTAAGCAAAGAAAATCTCAAACTCGCAAACGAGATCCACTCTATCATCTGGGCGGTCTCATACACTGCTGGCATGGGGCTAGCGGGAGTTTATATACACTTCTTTGGGATAAAAAGCGCCTTTTTGCTTGATGGCATACTATATATTTTTAGCTTTGGATTTTTATATTTTTTAAATTTACAAGGTCTAAAGCCAGAATTTATAGAAAAACCACTAAAAATGCTAAAAAATGGCCTTGTGTATTTAAAAGAAAATAGACTCATCGTGCATCTTATATTTTTGCACGCCTTTGTTGGCATTACCGCTTATGACGCATTGATCGCACTTTTGGCTGATTACAAATATGCAAATTTACTCTCGACATCATTAATTATAGGACTATTAAATACTTCAAGATCCATTTCACTTATGTTTGCTCCAGCCATACTTAGTAAATTTATAAATAAAAATACGCTTATTTTCGTATATATCGGTCAAGGCCTTGGTATCATTATTTGGGCTTTATCGCTTTGGAATTTTTATCTATCGCTTATTGGCATTATCTTTGCTGGATTTTGCACATCAAGTCTTTGGAGCTACACCTATACAATGCTTCAGCAAAACTGCAAAAAAGAATTTTATGGCCGAGTGATTGCATATAACGATATGATTTTTCTTGGCTTTAGTGCTCTCATTTCATTTATCATTGGCCTACTTTATGATATTGGACTTAGCGTTGAGATGATTGCAAGTTTTATGGGAAGCCTCTTTTTTGTAGGAGCTTTTTACTATCACATAGTATTAAAAAGCTACAAAATAAGGTGATTGTTTTTAAATTAAGTCGCCCAAATTAAAAGGCGACTTGGCAAATTTTTATTTTTTTAGATAGTAGGTAGTTCCATTTGAAAAGCGTTTTTCATAAGCTGGAGTGTAAGGCACAAGATCAGCGTGTCCAGCGTAAAGCCTACCATCTGGCTTAAGCAATTTATGAAGCCTCTCAACACATTTTAATCTAAAATCATCATCAAAATAGATCATCATATTTCTTGAAAGTACGATATCAAATTTCCCTAGATTAAAAATAGCATCATCAAAAACATTTAAAATTTTAAACTCACACCTTGGTAAAATTTCTTTTTTTATCTTAAATTTATCATCGACTTTTGTAAAAAATCTCTCTTTTTGAAAATCACTTAATCTGTGCAAGCTCCTCTCACTAAAAATACCATTTTGACAGCTTGCTATGGCTTCTGAGTTTATGTCTATACCTACGATTGAAATTTCATGCTGTTTAAATCCCATCTCATAAGCAAGCATCGCAAGCGAATACGACTCATCTCCAGTAGAGCAAGGAGCACACAAAATTCTAGCTCCTCCAAGCTCCTTTGCGTAATAGATCACATCTTTAAGTTGAGGCAACTCTCTATAAAAATAGGTCTCATTTACAGTTACTAGATTTAAAATGTCTTGTCGCAAGCTTGAGTTATATCTTATCATCGAAACAAGATCTTTAAAGCTTTTTATTTGACGATCTCTAATAAAAATGGTAATTCGCTGCAACGTAATATCTCTTTTTGGCTCTAGATCAACTCCGCAAAGGGTTTTGATAACGTTCATAAATTCATTAAAACTATCCATATCTTGTGGAGTATTTGTTTGCATTGTTTTTGTATCTTTTGCGTCATTAGTTAATAGCATTTAAAAAATCCTCCAGCTCTTTTTTTATCATAGTTAGATTTAATGATTTTAAGCTTTGATTTAGCTCTTTTGCACGTTTTGGCATACCATAAACTATCGCGCTCTCTTCATTTTCAGCTATACATTTTGCTCCAGCCTTATAAAGCTTATCAAGCCCAGATGCACCATCATCTCCGATGCCAGTTAGCAAGATAGCTAAGACATTTGCGCTTTTGCAAATTCCAACTCCAGATTTAAACAACACATCAACATTTGGCGTATATATAGTCTTTTCTTCCGTATTTGGCTTTGCACTGATTGGTAAATTTGGCGACACCACTACATTTTGCTCGCAGACATATACGGTATTTTCTTTTAAAATTTTCCTCTCATTTAAAATTTCAACATCCAAGCCACACTCTTTTCCTATTTGCATAGCAAAAGAATTTATAAACATTTTATTCATGTGCTGGGCTATCACGATGATAGCTCCATTTAGTTTTACGTTTTTTAATAACTTTTTTAAATGTCCAGGCCCGCCAGTAGATGCCCCTATTAATATTAATTTTTGTGCCACAAATAGCCTTTAAAATTTTAATTTAATATTTAGCTTACGCCACTTTTTTTGTATATCGTCAATATCCCTGCCACTCTTTATATGCCTTGCTAATTTTTAAGCAAATTTATAGATCATTTCTTTGTGATCTTATATAAAAAGCTAAAAATTTCAGCAACAGCTTTATATAAATTTGGTGGAATTTCTTGATCAACTTCAACCTTGCTTAAAATTTCAATAAGATCAGGATCCTCTTTGATCGGTATATCATGTTCTTTTGCAAGATCAATTATTCTATTTGCTATCTCACCAGCGCCACTAGCCAGCACTCTTGGAGCATTATCTTTAGATCTGTTGTAGCCAAGAGCTACTGCTTTTTTCTTATTTACTTGCATTAAATTTTCTTATCAAAGCCCACATCAAGGCCACCAAATTTTTTAAATCTATCATTTAGCTTCACTTTTGACAAAGTTTTTATATTAAAGTTTGAAACTATAAGTCCAAGCTTTGATATTGCTTGTTTTAATTCGCTAGAGTTTGAGAGGATTAGCTCCTTAAACTCATTTGTTTGCGTAGCTACCGAGAGATCAATGTACCTTTTATCAATAAGTCCAACCATCACATTTATCTGTCCAAATTTCTTAAAATTTAGATCGATCTGAGCGTAAAATTTATCCTTTTTGCCTTGCTTAAATGCGATATTTCCACCCTCAACGCCGTCCCAAATATAAGGCATATAAGTTTGGATCCCGCCTTGAAGGCTTGATATCATTTGATGCATCTCGATCTGCGAAATCATCTTATTTGCAGCATTTACGCTTTGCGGATTTTGACTCTTTTCACTGATATTTAAAAGTGTACTTTTTATATCTTGGCTTAGCACCTTTGAAATTTCGTTGCTATTTTTAGTCGTAATATTATTTATATCGTTTGTAGCGAGATTTAGTTGTTTTAAAAGCGCCTTGCTCTCACTTAGTTCATTTTTAGCCAAACTTGCCTTAGCATCAGCAAGACTTAGGCTATGAGCAAGACGCCTCGCCGCGCTTTGGAGCTTATCTTGCAAGCTACCATCCTTTGAAACATCGCTCATCTCATTAAATGCCTTTACAAGCCCTGCTTCATCGCCTATATTATTTAGCGTTTTTAGATCGTTTTTTATGCTATCAAGGATAGTTTTTAGCTCTTTGTGATTTTGGCTAAAACCAAAATTTTGATTTAGCTTTTCATTTGCTAGGCTTGCGACTTTCTCGCTTAAATTTGAGATGAAATTTTGCATTTTGCCTATTTGATTTTTTACTAGCTCGCCATTTTGATCTTTTGAAAAATTTTTATCTAAAAATTTAACCACACTATCAAGCTTATCAACATCTTTTAAAAGGGTTTTTATGCTTGAGTTATCAAGGATGTTTTTTGCGTCATTGCTCGCTTTTTCAAGTATAGAAGCAAGTTTTGAAAAAGAATTTTGATTGTCTAATTTTTCATCACTTAGGGTTAAAATTTGATTTAGTAAATTCCCGCTTGAGAGATTTTTTATATCGCTTAGTAGCTTCTGAACCGAGCTTGGAAGCTTCTCTGGGCTAAGTGCGTGTTTTAAATTTGCTTCAAGCATTACGCCTGAGTTTTTGATCTGATCATTTAGTGAGCCGGCTTTTAGATCGGCTATTGGTTTTAGAAATTCTTTTAGCTTTAGTGCAAGGCTCTTTATCTCACTATTTTCATTTTGCGCTGCTTCTGCTTCTAAACTTTTTGCAAGGTCTGATAGCTCGCTGGCTAAATTTGGAGAGATTTTCGTGTCTTTTGCCTGAGATAAAATTTGTTCAGCCTTGCTAAGACTTGAAGCGCTTTTTAGATCATCAAGCACTCTTGCAACGAGTTTCCCAACATTATCAAGTGTCTCTGAAATGCTTTGCTCACTAGGCGTTTGTACGCTTGGCTGATTTTTAAAAAGCGAGCCTTCATTTTTACGAACTGGCACATTTTGAGCAGTATTTTGTCCAGTTTGAACCGAAGTATTTGATATATTCAAAGAATTTCCTACGTTCATTTTTTACTTTTTATTTTTTCTATCGACAAAATTTCCATTTTGCTCAATAGTAGCGATACCAGCCGTCCTTGCAACGAGCCTGTCGTTATACTCTTTTCTCATGTGCTGTGGTATTGTCTTTTGCGTTAGTGCAAATAAAATAAGCCCAGCAAAAAGCACCAAATAAACATAGATAAAGCCAAATGCTCCAAAAATTTTCATCGCATAGCTCATAAGAAGCGGCGAAAAAAGCGAAGCCAAAGAGTAGCTAAATAACAAAGCACGTGCGACTTGCACACTTTTAGTTTTATCTGTGATCTCATCATTTGCCCTAGCCAGAGAAAGTCCATAGGTGCAAAAAATTCCAGCCCCAAAAAAGAATGAAAGCAGATATTCAATCGTTAAATTTTTGCCATTTAGTAAAAACAAAACCGCACTTATTAAAGCCACACTGCTACAAAGCAAAATAGCTGGCCTTCTGCCATATCTATCAGAGAAACTACCGATAAAAACTTGAGCTAAAAAGCCTCCGATCATCGCAACAGTCATAAAAAATGACGCCTCTTTTGTGCCGTATCCTTGAAGCAAAACAAAAAGGCTTGCCATCGAAAAAAAGCCGTTTATTGCTAAGCCTGCAATGAGCGCGCCAACAAGAGCGAGCGGAACGATACCAAAAATTTTTGGGATATTTATGGGCTGACGCTCTGGGATTTGAGGCTGATTTATACGGATCAAATTTAATGGAATGCTTGAGAGCATGATAAAAGCTGCACTGATGATGAAAATTTCAAAGGTATTAAGGTTAAGCGCTAAGATCAAAATGCCAAGTCCAAAACTCGTGTAAAAAACGCCTTCATAAAAGGCTATCACGCGAGATCTTATTTTGTTTGGAATTTTTGCATTTAGCCAGCTTTCTATAACCATCAAAAGCGCGTAGTAGCAATATCCCAAAAATGCACGCAATATCGCCCAGAATGCTAAATTTTGATTTACCGCATGAAGCATAGCTGAGACTGCAAAAATGGCTGAAAAGATGGCAAAGGCTCTTATGTGGCCAGTAATTGAGATGACTCTGTGAGCTGTAATGGTGCTAATTAACGCACCCACAAAAAAGCCTGTATTGATTAATCCGATCTCTAGCTCGCCCACTCCATTTTGCTTAAGAAGTGCGCTGCAAGATGCGATGACTAGGCCATTTCCGATAAAAAGTAAACTCATGCCCAAAAATAGCGGTCCCATCGAGCGGATGATCCTAAAGCTACTTGCCATCAGTGTCCTTTGCAGTATTAAATTTATTCTCCATAAGCCCAAAAACAAATGCACCAATAGGCATCGGAGCAAGCCCAACTAAAAAAGCAGACACATTTAGTAAATTTTCATTTTTTAAAAAAATAAATCCAAAAAAAAGTATCGCATAAGCCACCAAGCGGTAAGGCATAAAGGCTGCTACAAAACTCTTATCTTTAAACGAAAATTTCTGCTTTTTTAGCCTTGCTTTCTCATCCTTTAGGCTAAATTCTTTTGCCTCATTTTGTGCCAAATTTTCGTCATCTTCATCATCTTCTTCTATCTTGGCTAAAATTTCATCTCTAGCACTCTCTAGCCTTGAATTTATGCGGTTTTTATATGCAAAAAAACTAGCCGTTAGGATGACAAGCGAGGCAAAAAATGAAATTTGTGAGCTTATAAAAAATTGATTTGATATAAATTTGCCAACCGCGCTAAGAGCCAGCCAAAGCACAAAATAGCAAATCAAAAGCCTACTAATCGTCCTCATCATCGTCTTTTATGTAGCCTCTGTATCTGCTTTCATCCTTTAGCTCATCTAGGCTTTTTATCTGTGCTTTGTAAGCTTTATAGACATTTAAAATAGCAGCTGCGATGCCAATAGCAAAGCCTATCCAAAGAGCTGGCGTGAAATTTGTAGCCTTTTTTACAAAATACCCAAGTCCGGTACCAAGCAAAATCGCGACTACGATTGAAACGCCAAGGCTTAGCTGCTCAGCACCTGCTACGATATCTTTTATCTTAAATTTTGCCATTAGGCTTTTATCTCCAAAAACGCCTCTTTAGCTGCGCTTACCGCTAGATCGATATCCGCTTCACTCATCGCATCGCAGACAAATCCAGTCTCAAACTGACTTGGCGCTAGATAAATTCCACGCTTAAGCATAGCTTGGTGGAATTTAGCAAAGAGTTTTGTATCGCTCTTTAGTGCATCGTCATAGTTTTTCACGGCATGGTCTGTAAAAAAGTAGCCAAACATAGAGCCACGAACATCAGTTTGGATAGTGATGCCAGCACTCTTTGCAGCCTCTTTAAAGCCAGCCATTAGTTTTAGGGCAAGCTTTTCGAGTCTAGCGTATAAATTTGGATCACTATTTATCTTTGAAATCGCCGCTATACCAGCACTCATCGCTACTGGGTTGCCACTTAGCGTGCCTGCTTGATAGACAGCGCCATCAGGACTTAAGCAGTCCATTATCTCGGCCTTGCCACCAAATGCAGCGACGTTCATGCCTCCGCCTATAACCTTGCCAAATGTGATGAGATCAGCGTCCACCTCATGAAATGAATATGAGCCAAGGCGTGACGCTCTAAAACCGCTCATAACCTCATCAAGGATAAGCACAGCGCCAAATTTATCGCAAAGTGTTCTAAGCTCCTCTAAAAATTTCTTATCAGCTGGCACAAGCCCCATATTTCCTGCGATTGGCTCGATTATGACGACGCCAATTTTGTCTTTATTATTTTCAAAAATGGCTTTTACGCTTTCTATATCGTTATAAACTGCCAAATAGGTGTTTTTCACAACATCTTGTGGTACGCCGCTGCTTGAAGCGTTGCCGTATGTCGTTGCACCGCTTCCTGCTTTGATAAGAAGTGCGTCGCTGTGTCCGTGGTAGCAGCCTTCAAATTTTATTAGACCATCTTTTTTAGCATATCCTCTAGCCACTCTTATCGCGCTCATAGTGGCCTCTGTGCCAGAGCTAACGAAGCGAATTTTATCTATTTGTTTAAACTCATCGCATATTAGCTTTGCAAGAGCTGTCTCTTTTGGAGATGGCGCGCCGTAAGATACGCCTTGTTTTACAGCAGAGATGATCGCCTCTTCTATATCTTTGTCGCAGTGGCCAAATATGAGCGGTCCCCAGCTTTGGATAAAGTCAAGATATTTTTTACCCTCGACGTCGTATAGATAAGCTCCCTTTGCGTGATCCATCATCACAGGCTCACCACCAACACTTCCAAATGCACGTACTGGCGAATTTACGCCGCCTGGGATATATTTTTTGGCTTCGCTAAATGCCTCTTTATTTGTCATTTTTTATCCTTTTGATTTTGTGTTTTTAAATTTGTCTTTTGATTATCTTTTTGATTTGTTACTGGTTTTACTGGCGACTTTGGTGCTTGCGTAGTAGCGGTTTTTGCTGACTCAGCTGGCTTAGCTGTGGTAGTTTTAGCTGGTTCTGCTGGTTTTGTAGCAGGGGCGGCTTTGGCAGATTGCTCTGGCTGTTTTTGCGTCGTATCAGCAGCAACTGGCTTGCTTAAATTTTGCGCTTTTGCTGCTTTTGAAGGAGTATTTATCTTATTCGTAATATATTCATAAAGAATCGTAGTCTCCTCGTCTGTCAAAAAATAGCTTGGCATGACGCCTTTTGGCTTAGTTAGAGCGGCTTTAAAGCTTTCAAATTCTATATCATTTATCTTTGGTGCTCTAAGCTCATCGTCAACCGTTTTGTTTGCTTTTTTGTCAAAGTGCTTGTATTTAGAGATTAGACTGCCCTCGCCCTTTGTACCGTGACATTTATCGCATCCTATGCCGCGTGGATTTAGGTAGAGCATCTTGGCGTATTCGGTCTTTGTGATAAAATCAGCACCAAAAATCGCCACACAAAAAAGCAAAAACAAAAAAACAGACCGCATAAACCTCTCTTTAAAAATTTTAATTTAATTTTAGGTATGATACCACCCTTGTGATTAAAAAAGCTTTTAAATAAGGATCCAATATGAAAATTTTAGACGGCAAAGCCGTATCTTTAAAGGTCAAAGAAAGCGTAAAAGTAAGAGCTGAAGAACTAAAAAAATTTGGCGTAGAACCAACCCTAGCTGTTATCTTAGTAGGCGAAGACAAAGCATCTCAAACATACGTTAGAGCCAAAGAAAAAGCTTGCAACGAATACGGCATAAAAAGCGTAGCTCACCGTCTAAGCGAAAATACAACCCAAGCAGAGCTTCTAGCGCTTATAAATGTGCTAAATTTAGACGATAGCATCCATGGAATTTTAGTACAGTTGCCACTTCCAAAACATATAGATACAAACACCGTTTTAGCAACGATCGATCCAGCAAAAGACGTAGATGGCTTTCACGCTGTAAATGTCGGCAAACTTGTTAGCGGCCTTGATGGCTTTGTGCCTTGCACACCGCTTGGCGTGATGGAAATTTTAAAAGAGTATGACATAGAAGTAGCTGGGCTAAACGCGGTTGTTATAGGTAGAAGTAATATCGTTGGCAAACCTATGGCAAATTTGCTTTTAAACGCTTCAGCAACAGTTACGATCACTCATAGCAAGACTAAAAATTTAAAAGAAATTTGCAAAAATGCCGACCTCATCGTCGCGGCCATTGGCAAGCCATTTTTCTTAAAGGCTGACATGGTAAAAGATGGCGCAGTAGTCGTTGATGTGGGTATAAACAGACTTGATGATGGCAGACTTGTAGGCGATGTGGACTTTGATGAAGTCGCACCAAAATGCTCATACATCACGCCTGTTCCTGGTGGCGTGGGTCCGATGACCATAGCCATGCTTTTAAATAATACAATCCTTGCAGCCCAAGCTAAGATAGCTAGCCAAAAAAGAGCCTAATAATGAAAAAATTTTTTACTAAATTTTATGACTTTTGCTCGAGCTGGACAGGCACTGTCATCATCGTGCTTTTTGTTATATTTTTCATAGCTCAAGCCTTTGTTATCCCGTCTGGTTCGATGAAAAATACGCTTTTGGTTGGTGATTTTTTATTTGCAAAAAAATTTGTTTATGGTATACCAACACCAAGAATTCCGTGGCTTGAGGTAAAAATTTTACCTGAGCTAAATAACAATGGGCATCTTATCACAGGCGATGGTCCGGCAAGAGGCGATATAGTCGTCTTTCGTTATCCAAAAGATGAAAAGACCCACTTTGTAAAACGCTGCTTTGCCACAAGCGAAGATGAGATAGTATTTACCGAAAAAGCCTTGTATTTGCGTCCAAAAGAGGGAGATGATTTTATAAAAGCAAACTGCCGTGAAAATTTAAATGGTAAAGAGAGTAAATTTGGCTACTCATGTAGCGATATAGCCGAACTTGATGGTAAGCTTTTCATAAAAGAGCCATATAGATTTAGCGGCATCCACTACGACGAAAATGTAAATTTATTTGAGCAGATGATTTTCATGCTAAATACAAACAAAGATAGTGTTTTTATGAAGCCAGTGCTAATTGGCTCACTACCGCAAAATCCAAATTTTAACCTTAATGCATTTTACGTCAAAGTACCAAAAGATGAATACTTCATGATAGGCGACAACCGCGATCACTCAAACGATAGCCGTTTTTGGGGAAGCGTGGCTTACAAGGACATAGTCGGACAGCCTTGGTTTATATATTTTAGCTGGGATAGCAACTACAATGTGCGCTGGGAGCGTATCGGACGCTTTGTGGATACGATAGAAAATGACGAATTTTTCACTAACAAAGCTCTAAAAGAAGGCGAAGTAGATGGGCTTCATTGATAACATAGACATAGTCAAAGTCGCCACTATCGTCATCTCTTTAATAATCGCCATCGTCGGCCACGAGATCGCTCACGGATATGTCGCTTATAAATTTGGCGACAACACCGCAAAAAATCTTGGTAGGCTTAGCATAAATCCTATAAAACATATTGACCCAGTTGGCACCATCATCGTACCGCTGGTACTTTACCTAAGCACTGGTATGATGTTTGGCTGGGCAAAACCAGTGCCTGTAAATACCTACACAGTAGTGCGAAATGGCGGCTACAAAGCAGCTATCTACGTAAGTCTAGCTGGCATTTGCTACAACGTCATCCTAGGCATTTTGTCGCTTTTTGTGCTAAAGGCTTTATTAAATATAGAAACCTTTGAAATTTTACTTCAGTTTTTATTTACGCTTGCGCTTTTAAATTTGATGTTAGCCATCTTTAATCTCTATCCGATCCCGCCACTTGATGGCTTTCACGCGCTCGAGTATGCGCTTAGAAATTTTGGTTTTCACGCACTAGCTGAAAAGCTTGAGGGCATCTCGCGATATGGCTTTGTCATCCTTATCATCATCCTCATCTCGCCTTTAAAAGATACTATCTTTTATCCGACAAGATACGTTTTAGATATCGCAAGTGCATTTATAAACGGCTAAATTTAGAGCAAATTTGCTCTAAATTTTTGGCTTTTTGATCTTATAAGAGTACTCTTTTTTAAATTCCTCTTTTGGTGCAAGGCTAAATTTAAGCTCCACCTTGCCATCTTTGCTGATATCTTTTTTATCAAAGCCCTTTATCTCGACCTTTACCGCCTCATCGGCAGACACTGGTACACGATCGACCAAAGTAACATCAACGCTCTTGCTTGAGTTATTTTTGATACTTATCTCATAGCCCTCTTCGCTTAAGCGCTCTTTGCCAAGAAACGAGCTCTTTTTAAATTTATTTAATCGCTCTTTTTTAAGCTCGATTAGCTCGTTTTGTCCTAAAAATAATTGCACTGGCTCATCTTTAGCTTTCATCTCAAACTCGCTTGGACTGCCAACACTCACACCATTAACGTAAAACTGCGTTTTGGCTGGCGTTAGATCATCATTTAGCTTAAAGCTAGCTACGTTATATGCCTTTAGCGAGCCGTAAAAATCAGCAAAAACGCTAAAATTTGCGTCCATTTTTTGCGTGTCGTAAGTTATATATTTGCTCTCGCCTTTTGCTAAATTTATCCCATCTATCTTCCAAATTTTGGCAAACTCATTCTCATCTCTTTGCACACGCATATCAGCGACCTCAGCGGCGACTTTCGCGGCTCTTAGCATATCTTTCGAAGCGCCGTAACCATCAGCCTCCGCCTCGCTCTCCTCGTACCAAGGGTAAAATTTACTTGGAGCAAGCGCCTTTTGATATCTGGTTGGATAGATGGCGAGCTTTAAATTTTTAACATCGCTTACAAAAGGGTTGGTGAGCAAAATTTCTTGTTTTATCAAGATATTTTTGTTTTTTGTGTCTGCATAAATTTCATTTAGCGTCTTTGGCGCCTCATCATCCATGTATGAAAGCGTCGCCTCTTTTGGGTCGCAAGCAAATTTCATATCAAGCTGCAAAAATCCAGCCATCTCGCTCTTTGGCTCATTTTTATTAAGCGCTTCAAGCTCACTTTTAGCAGCTGAAATTTTCTCAATATTTTCTAGGCTAAATTTATAAAACTCATCAGCTCTTTTTGTCACATCGTTACTTTTGTTTTCTTCTACTAAAGCCTGCTCTATAAATCTACCTCTTGCATTTAGCGCCTCAAGCTTGTTATTTAAATTTGCAACTTCTTGCTTCCATTTTATGTAACTTGGGCTATTTTCTTCGCTGATCTTTTTTAGATAAGCATTCGCGTCACAATCCCCATTTATCGTGATGTTCTCACTCTCCACACCCTCTGGCACAAAGGCGCTAAAAGAGCTATTTGCGTCATTAAATTTTTGAGTGATGATGGTTTGATCTGTGTAGATCTCTATTAGATTTTCATTTGCAAAGGCTAGCGTAGAAGCCGCTAAAAAGAGTGCTTTTTTCATATTTTTCCCTTTTAAGAATTTCACAAATTATAGCCTTTTCTCACATGCAAGCAAAATTTTATTTTAATGCAACTTTGACTATAATCTGCAAAAAATTTATTGGATTTTTCATGAAAATAGATAAAATTTTTATCGCTTGCGATCATGCTGGAGTAGAGCTTAAAGCAGAGCTAAAGGAAGTCATAAAAAAGCTTGGACATGAAGTCATTGACCTTGGCACGAATGACAAAAATAGCGTTGATTACCCTGATTATGCGCACTTACTAGCAAGCAAGCTTGAGCCTGACTGCTACGGCGTGCTCATTTGTGGCACAGGTATCGGCATCTCAATCGCTGCAAACAGGCATGAAAACGTAAGGTGTGCCCTTTGTCACGACGAATTTACCGCTAGACTTGCGAGAGAACATAACGATGCAAATGTTATCGCTTTTGGCGCAAGAGTGATCGGTGCTGGCGTTGCCACAGCAGCACTTGAAACATTTTTAAAGACAGAGTTTGCAGGCGGTAGACACGAAAGAAGAGTCAAAAAAATAGAGATTGAGGCAGACAAATGATAGGCGAGTGGATCGTTTTTACTGCTCTTGTTTGTGCTGCGATCTACCTAACTGTTATGGTTTTTTACTTCAAAACGCTTCTAAAAAAAGAGCGTGCAACAAAAGATTTTATGAAAAATAACCTCCAAGACACCGAGGTCGTCATAAGAAAATTTCAGATCCAACTCCAACGAAGTCTAGGCAACATCGACATCTTAACAGACGAGCTAAACAAAACTAAAAACGACGTGACCTCGCTTCGCACAAGAAATTCCCAGTACCGCTTAGAAAACGACAAGCTAAGACAACGCATACGTGAGCTTGAAGGCAAGATCGAAGCGCTACTATAACCTCAAATTTAAGGAAATTTATGAAGATTTTAGATCAAAAAGGCAAAGAATTTTTACTAAACTCTATTCGCTGCATAAACGACTTCCCAAAGCCTGGCATAGTCTTTCGCGACATCACGACGCTACTAAATAACAAAGAAGCATTTAACTTTTTGATAGATCATTTGGTGGCTAGATATGAGGATGCAAATATCGACTATATCGCTGGCATAGAGTCTCGTGGCTTCATCTTTGGCGCAGCGCTTGCAGCAAGACTAAGGCTGCCTTTTGTGCCTATTCGTAAGCCAAAAAAACTACCTTTTATCACGCTTTCTCAAAAGTATAGCCTAGAATACGGTGTCGATGAAGTGCAAATTCACATCGATGCTTTTGGCGAAAAAGCAGGTGCTAGAGTGCTTTTGATGGACGATCTCATAGCCACAGGAGGCACTGCAAAGGCTTCAGTTGAGCTTATCAATCAAACTAACGCAACCTGCGTAGAAGCGTGCTTTCTCATAGATCTAGTCGATCTAAAAGGTAGCGAAAAGCTAAAGTCGCTTACTAAAATTTACAGCGTTTTAGAGGTTTAGAATGGAAGAGTTTTTTATAGAACTGCTTAAAGAGTACGGCTACATCATACTTTTTGTCTGGTGTATCATGGAGGGCGAGATGGCCTTAATAATGGCTGGAATTCTCGCTCACACCACGCACATGCATATCGCTCTTGCTATCTTTGTTGCTGGACTTGGAGGCTTTGTGGGAGATCAAATTTACTTCTACCTTGGCCGTTACAATAAAAAATACATCGCAAAAAGGCTTCACACGCAGCGGAGAAAATTTGCAGTGGCGCACATAATGCTGAAAAAATACGGCTGGCCGATCATCTTTTTGCAACGCTATATGTATGGCTTTCGTGTCATCATACCGCTTTGCATAGGACTTACCGGCTATGACGCCAAAAAATATGCCTTTATAAATTTGATCAGCGCTTGGTGCTGGGCGGCGATCACCACCATACCTGCTTGGATACTTGGCGAGCATATATTAGTGCTACTTCAAAAAGCAAAAGAGCACTGGTATGTCGCTATCCCAGTGGTTGCCATATTTATGGGGCTTTTGATCTACACATTTAAGCGCATCGAAAATAAAATTTTAAACGAAAGGAGAGACAGAAGACATGCAGTTTCAAATAGTTGATAAAAAATTAAAAGATATAAAAGCTGATATTGAACTAATTTTCGTAGTAGATAAGGACTTAAAACATAAATTTATAGGCGATAAAGAGGCTATTAAATTTAACAATTACAAAGGCGATAGCGTCCTCATCCTAAGCGAGGCAAAAAGAGCTTACGTGCCACTTTCTAAGCTTGATCTTGACGAGCTTAGAGTTGCAGCCGCTAAAGCTTATAACGCGCTAAAATCGCTAAACATCAAGAGTATAAAGCTAGCTTCTTACGTAGCGGAGTGCCAAAAACTAAGCTTTGAAGCGCTAGCTGAGGGTTTTTTGCTTGGAAGCTATGAATTTAACAAATATAAAGAGAAAAAAGAGAAATACACCCTTAAAGAGGTCATCTTTTCTACTGAAGAATTTGCTGGCAAAAAGGTCGATCTAAAAGCTGCAAATGAGGGCTTTAAAGAGGCAGAGATAGTAGCAAATGCTACAAATTTTGCAAAAGATATCGTAAATGAAATCCCAGAAATTTATACACCACAAAAGATGGCCGAGGATGCGCAAAATTTAGCCAAAAGCATCACAAGCATAAAGTGCGAGGTCTATGACGAGAAATTTCTAGCAAAAGAGAATATGAACGCATTTTTGGCGGTAAATCGCGCAAGTGTGCATAAACCAAGGCTCATCCATCTAACATACAAGCCTAAAAAATCTAAAAAACGCATCATCTTTGTCGGCAAAGGCCTAACATACGATAGCGGTGGCCTTAGCTTGAAACCGGCTGATTATATGCTTACTATGAAATCAGACAAAAGCGGCGCAGCAGCAGCACTTGGCATCATAAAAGGCGCAGCAGAGCTAAATTTACCATTTGAAATTCACGCCATTTTGGGCGCCACTGAAAATATGATCGGAGGCAACGCCTACAAGCCTGATGACGTGCTTATTTCAAGAAGTGGCGTTAGCATAGAGGTAAGAAACACCGATGCAGAGGGACGTTTGGTCTTGGCTGATTGCCTAAGCTACGCACAAGACTTTAAGCCAGACATCCTAATCGACATGGCAACCCTAACTGGCGCTTGCGTCGTGGGGCTTGGCGAGTACACAACAGGCATCATGGGCAACAGCGAGAGCCTAAAAAGCGAGTTTAAAAACAAGATAGAAGATAGCGGCGAACTAGCGACTACGCTTGATTTTAACCCTTATCTTAGCGAACTTATTAAAAGCCAGATCGCAGACGTTAGCAACTGCGCCTCAAGCAGATATGGCGGCGCGATCACAGCTGGCATGTTTTTGGCCAAATTTATCAAAGATGAGTATAAAGATAAGTGGCTACACCTTGATATCGCAGGTCCAGCGTACCGCGAAAAGGCTTGGGGATATAACCAAGCAGGTGCGAGTGGAGCTGGCGTTAGGATGAATTTATACTTTTTACAAGCACTTAGCAAGGAGAATTGATGGGACTTTCAGTTGGAATCGTAGGCCTACCAAATGTGGGCAAATCAACGACATTTAATGCACTTACAAAGGCGCAAAATGCCGAGAGTGCAAACTATCCGTTTTGCACTATCGAGCCAAATAAAGCCATCGTACCAGTACCTGATAAACGCCTAAATGAGCTTGCAAAGATAGTAAGTCCTAATAAAATTCAATATTCAACCATCGAATTCGTAGATATCGCAGGTCTTGTAAAAGGGGCGAGCTCTGGTGAGGGACTTGGCAATAAATTTTTATCAAACATTAGAGAGACCGAGCTTATTTTACACATAGTTCGCTGCTTTGAGGACGAAAACATCACTCACGTCGAGGGCAGCGTCGATCCAGTAAGAGACATCGAGATCATCCAAACCGAGCTCATACTAGCTGATATCGAGCAGCTAAACAAAAAGATAGAAAAGCTCACAAGAGAGGCGAAGGCAAATGCAAAAGGTGCTAAAGAGGCACTTGAGATAGCAAATTTACTTTTGGCTCATCTAAATGAGGGCAAAAGCGCAAGTAGCTTTGAGCAAAGAGATAGTGAGGCGTTTTTGTCACTCAATAGAGAGCTAAGACTTTTAAGCGCCAAAGAGGTAGTTTATGGTGCGAACGTCGATGAAGAAGGACTTAGTGAAGATAATAAATTTGTAAAAGCACTAAAAGAGTACGCAAAAGCCTCAGACCACGAGGTGATCAAGCTTTGCGCCAAAGTAGAAGAGGAGCTAATCGGACTAAGCGACGAAGAAGCGCACGAGTTTTTAGCCTCTCTTGGCACGAGCGAGAGCGGACTTGAAAAGATCATCAAAACGTCTTTTGCAAAGCTAAATTTGATAAGCTATTTCACCGCTGGCGTCGTGGAAGTAAGGGCTTGGACGATTACAAAAGGTTGGAAAGCGCCAAAAGCAGCAAGCGTCATTCATAATGACTTTGAGAGGGGCTTCATCAGGGCTGAAGTGATATGTTACGAGGACTACATCGCACATGGCGGCGAAAACGGAGCCAAAGAGGCTGGCAAGATGAGACTTGAGGGCAAAGACTACGTCGTGCAAGATGGCGACGTGATGCACTTTAGGTTTAATGTCTAAATTTAGCCCTCTTTTGGGCTAAATAGTCAAAATTTACACATAAAAATATTTAAGTCTTGGGTTGTAAGACGATTTTAAACTTCCTTATTATAGTTAATAAAAATTCTTTTAAAAAATATACTAAGTTATCTTATGCCTTATTAATATCTTTATTGATACATAAGCTTCTCTATACAAGCAATGATGTAAATGCTATCAGCTCTGTGATATCAATATGGATTTTATGGGTAAGCCAATTAAATCTTAGGACAAAGTACTAAGTCGAGAGAAATTTCGATAGATAAAATAATGTATTCATCATCTTTTACAAACTTTTAAATCTATAATATTTTTTTAAAGACCATATAGAACTTACCACTAAAATCTAAGCAAATAGGACACCAACCAAGTAAGGTATAAAAAATTTTACTTATATGCCTAGCGTATTTATTTTATTATTCCGATAGTCTCAGCAAATTTAAGCTCTTTGTTTTCAAAGAGGTTGTACTCGATCGCATCTTTTTCACTAAGTATGACAATGGTTGAGCCAAGCTCGAAATTTCCAAGGTGCTCGCTCTTTTTGATGTGTAAATTTTCATACTCATAAATTTGCGTAAAATTTGCCATCGCATTTGTCTGGATGCGCTCATCAAAGCTAAATTTCATCTTTCCGACATTTAGCGCACCCACGAAAACTAGCCAAAGTTTTTTACCATTTTTCATCTCGCAAAGTAGCGCCACACGCTCGTTTTTAGTGTATAGACTTTCTACCTTGCCAAGCCATTTTACCGCCACACTGTAAAGCTTGCCTGGGATATAGACCGCTTTTTTTATTGTGATATCGCAAGGTGCATGATAATGATGATAGTCTTTTGGGCTAAGATAGATGTTGGCAAAGTCAAACTCGCCCTCAAGCTCGCCCTGCCCCAAAAGCTCCTTCACGCCGTAGCTCATGCCCTTTATACTAAAGGCTTTTAGCTCATTTGTGCTGCCAAAACTAAGGCAGGTGCCATCAACCGGACTTATAAATATCTCATCTGCTACGTCAAATTCTCTTGGCTTTAAGAGCTCTCTGGTAAAAAGTTCGTTTAAATTTTTATACTCATTTGATGGCTTAAACTCGCTCATGTCGATCTTAAATAGCTTTACATAAAATGAGTTGATGAGCTCTTGAAGCGGTTTGAAAAAGTTTAATTTTGCTATCTTGCCAAAAATTTGAGAAAAGAGATTGTCCTTGTTCATTTTATTCCTTGCTTAAATTTAATATAGCGATCTCGCTGGGGGCAAAGATCCTAACTGGAGGCCCCCAAAATCCTGCGCCACTACTAACATAAGCTTGCATTTTATCATTAATCTTATAAAGCCCATGTAAAAACCTTGATCAAGTAAAACCAAAAGGCCAAAAGGGAAAATTTGTCCAGCATGCGTGTGACCACAAAGGACTAGATCGACATCTTTTTGCATAGTTTTTATAAATTTTGGCTGATGAGAGAGCAAGATGGTAGGTAGCGATGGGTCACGTCCTGTCAATGCCTCATCTAAATTTGGCTCTAAATGTTTAAACCTAATGCCAGCCAAATCGTAAACGCCAGCTAGATTTATACTCGCAATTTTTTTGTTTTTATTACCTAAAATTTCTATGCCAAGAGAACTGATCTTTTCTAAAATGCCATCTATTCCGTGATAATATTCATGATTGCCAGGTACATAAAAAGTCCCATAAGTACTTTTAAGACTTTTTAATGGCTCTAGAAAATCTTCTATAAAAGCGGCATTTACATCAACTAAGTCACCCACTATCACTACGATGTCAGGATTTGCCAAATTTATGTCATTGACGAGTTTTTTAATAAAGTCTTTCTGTAAAAATTCTCCTATATGCACGTCCGTTATCATGGCTATTTTTAGGCTGCTTTGTAAATTTTTTATTTTTATATCTACTTGCCTTATCTTTGGTGGCATTAAAGCATTGAAAATACCTTTTAAAAAACAAGCAATTACAAAAATGACAAATGTCACATCAAAGCAAAATTTAATAAATTTTCGTCTTGTGGGATTAAAATGAGCTTTTGAGCAAATAGATCTAACAACATCATAAAACAAACTAACACCAAATAAAAATAGAGAAAAACCAATGAGCGTCCCTGCTATCAGATAGAGTTCTATATTTAAAAAAGAAAATCTTAGTTGAAGAACAAATACAAACTCAAGCACACTAATAATATAGAAAAATATGCGAATTTTTTTAAGATGCGGTGTAAAAAACGATACCTTTTTGATAAAACGTTTGTATGAGTATAAATTTGTAAGAACACTAAAGATAAATGCCCCGATAATGATCCGAAAAAGTCCCAAAATATCTCCTTGAAAACAAAGATTATATTTTATATTTTTAAATTTGCATTATAAATTTTATTAATTATTTAGAACAATTTGTAGTGCTAAGCCGTATGATTTTATGATTTAAATTTACAAAAATAATTATTAAAAGGTATTTACATTAGGATAATAACTAAAAGATAAAATTTTGGAATTTAAAAATAAAAAGGTGGGAAAAACTCCCACCTTAAAAAGAATTACTGGACTTTGCCAGACTCAATTCTTTCTTTATAGATTTTGCGAAGTTTTCTAATGTCGTTCTTAACTTCGAATACACCATGCCAGTGTGAATAGTCAGGACCACCCATTAGAGCGCCTTGTCTCATACGACGACCTTCATGGTGCCACATATGATAATAGACATCTTGGAATTCATCTGACCAAGCATCTTCTAGTAGTAGGTTTTTAGCTTTCAACTCTTCAAGCATCTTAGTTGCTTCAGCACTGTAAACGTTATAAAGCTCTACTTGCTTATCACCCATAATGAAGAAGTTATCTGTATGAGTTGATGTATGGCAAACTTTACAAACTAGCTTCATCTCAGCTCTTGCTGCTTCTGGTCCATTTGGATGACCTGCTAGAGGTGTTCCTATGGTTAGTTTGCCAGTTTTTTCGTAAACAACAGCAGCTTGTTCATCACCAGCTGTTCTTAGCTTACTGCTGATGCCCCATAGGTTCCATTTTAGTCTTCTTGAAACGTTGTGAGTTGTTGTTGTTTCACCAACACCACTCATGTGGCAAGCTGCACAAGTTGGAGCTCTAAAGTCTGGTACATCCCATGTATCAGGAGCAGCATCAAAATTCCATTTGTGAGCTTCGCTATTATAGATATGTCCGTGCATTGAGTTGTTAAAGATCTCAATATCTGGGTGATCAGGTCCAAGGTGGCAAGATGCACAAGCAGCTGGTTTTCTAGCTTCAGCTATGCTAAATGTGTGCGCGCTGTGACATGATTTACAGTTACCTACGCCACCATCTGGATAAACATTGCCTATACCATAGTTTGGCCAAGTCTCTTTTGTAGGTTTGTGATCAGCGTCTAGTTTGATGACGGTTCCGTGGCACTGTGTACAACCAGTAGCGTCTGGAGCCATTTTGTATTCTGGATGATCCATACCTTCATAGTGATACATTAGTTTTACCATCGCAGGGTTAGCATACATTTGCATAGCACCTCTTGCGTGACCACTCTTAACAGATTCTTCAACCTCATTTTCGTGACACTTAGCACAAGTTTTTGGGCTAACTAGCATTGAAACATGGTTGTTAGAATCTTTTGGATGCACCTTAACTGAAGCCATAGGATTATCTGCATTTACAGAGTGGCAATCCATACAACTTACGCCAACGTGAGCGTGGCGACTATTTTTCCAATCGGCAACTATGCCGGGTGTCTCTTTAGCGTGGCACTCAACACAGCTTTTTGATAAGTCTGACATTTTGTGAGCAACTTTAATGTTTTTTACAACATTAAGGTTTAAAGCGTCAGATTTATTTGCATCCATGTTTGCGGCAAAGCCAAAAGACATTAGACAGGCTAATAACATTAGCGACTTTTTAAACATCTCTCCTCCTTACTTGGTTTTATTGTTTTCTTGTTTTTTAATTGCTTCAAATTTATCGATTTGTAGTCCTAAATTCTTGTGACCAACATGCTCGTGGCAGTCAACACATGATTTTTTATTAGGATTTCCAAGAACGAAATAATCTCTATGTGGCAAGAATGATTTACCAGCTTGAATAACATTTTTTAAATTTGAGTGACAAGTTAAACACCCACTATCATAGACAAAGTGAGATGCATGCTCGCGTTTTTTACGCCAGTCGATCTTGTCAGTATCTGTAAAAAATGTCTTATAACCGTCATTTATAGATACTTTAAGTTTTGTAAGTACATAGGTATAGGCACTTGTATGATTTAGGTGACAGGCTGAACATTCAGCTTTTATGCCAAGCTTGTTATTGCCGCCGTGTACATCTTCATGATATGCAGCATTCATAGGATCCATCGTGTGACAAATGGTACAGATGTAGCCGCTACCAGTCGCGTGAAGTGCATCAGCTATGCCCATAGAAGCGATAAGGCCGATTACGATGCCTATTATCACAGATGACCAAACAAAAAATTTCTTCTTAACTTCAGCCAAAATTTCCTCCTGAATTTATCAATATATCGTAAATTTTTACGAAAATTTTAGACGAATACTATCCAAAAATATATAAATTTTTTCTTTAAGTAAATGAAAATATTTATTTGATATTAACTTTCAATAAGAATAAATTTCTTGTAGCCCACCTACATCTTTTTCCAGGATTTGGTTCTTCTCATCAAGTTTGACCAAACCATTTGTTTTAAATTTATTTAAAATTCTCGAAAAAGTTTCTGGAGTCATATTGAGTATTGATGAAATTTTTGTATGTTTTAGTTCATTAAATAGATCTTCATGATTTAAAATGAACCTAGCCACCTTCTCTTCAGAGCTTAGTATTAGTTCTTGGTGGAGTAAATTTGTTGTTATTCTTATCTTTTGTGCCATTGATTTTAGAAATTTCATGCAAATTTCTGGCTTTGTTAAAAATTGTGCTTCAAATTTTTCATAATTTATCTTTAAAACCTCGCCAGAAATAGTAAAAATGGCGCTTGCTGGATAAGGGATATTTTCAAAATTTACAACTTCAGCCACAAAATTCATAGGTGCAAGCTGATGGATAAAAATTTCCTTGCCATTTGCCGTAGTTTTATAAAGTTTAACCGAGCCAGTTATCAAAAATGTAAGCCACTTTGGCTCCTCGCCCTCTATAAATAAAAACTCGCCTTTTTTGTATTTTTTAACAACGCTTATTGCTTCAAGTTTGGCTAGGTCATCGGCGCTAAGACCTTGAAAAAATGGAATTTGTTCTATCATATTTCACTCGCTTTTAAGATAAAAAAGCATTTTAGCATAAAAAATAGGACAAAATTTAACGGATTTCAAAGGGAGCTTTCTCCCTTTGAATTAAGAATTTATTTTTTAAGAAGATCTCTGATCTCAGTTAGAAGTGCTATATCAGCTGGAGTTTCAGGCTCTGCAGGAGCTGCCTCTTCTTCTTTTGGTAGTTTATTTTTAAGTGTATTTAAGGCTTTGATGACGCAAAAAATACAAAATGCGATGATTAAAAAATCAACCATTGTTTGTATAAATGAGCCATAGTTTATCGTAACAGCTGGCGCACCTTCTGCTGCTTCTTTTAGTGTTAGTTTAAGATCAGTGAAATTTACACCGCCTGTTATAGCGCCAACAACTGGCATGATAATATCACCAACTAGCGATGAAACGATCTTTCCAAATGCCCCACCGATAACAACACCAACTGCCATATCTATGACATTTCCGCGCATCGCAAATTCTTTAAATTCGCTGATAAAACTCATTCTTTCTCCTATATATAGTTAAATTTTCGTGCGGATTTTATAAAAAATATGCTTTGCTTAGCCTAAAAATTTAAAATTACATAACTTTAAATTTATCAAGCGAGTGTTATAATCCAAACTTCAAATTTAACGTAAGGAATAAGCTTATGTATCGTTTTGCACCCTCTCCAACAGGAGATATGCACATAGGAAATTTACGTGCTGCTATTTTCAACTATATTTGTTCTTTGCAAGATAAAAGTGGCTTTATTTTACGCATAGAAGATACCGACAAAGAGCGAAATATCGAGGGAAAAGAGAAAGATATCTTAGAAATTTTGAGCAAATTTGGCATAAAACCAGAGCAAATTTACATCCAAAGTGAAAATTTAAAATTCCACAGACAGCTTGCTTCAAAGCTTCTCATCGATAAAAAGGCCTTTGCCTGCTTTTGCACCGAAGAAGAGCTTGAGGCAAAAAAACAAAAAGCAAAAGAGCAAGGCGTGGCATATAGATATGACGGCACCTGCGAGAGACTAAGCGACGCTGAAGTTTTAAACTGTGAGAAGCCATTTGTCATCCGCATGAAAAAACCAACACGCACGATGAGCTTTACAGATGCGATCAAAGGTGAGCTAAGTTTCGAGCCAGACGCAGTTGATAGCTTTGTCATCATGAGAGCAGACAAAACTCCAACCTACAACTTTGCCTGCGCGGTTGATGATATGCTTGAGGGCGTAACCTTTGTCATACGCGGCGAGGATCACGTGAGCAACACGCCAAAGCAAGACCTCATACGAGAGGGCCTTGGCTACACTGGCAAGATGAACTATGCGCATTTGCCTATTCTTTTAAATATAGAGGGTAAAAAAATGAGCAAACGCGAGAACGAATCAAGCGTAAAATGGCTCTTTGAGCAGGGATTTTTACCTGAGGCGATCGCAAACTATCTGATACTTCTTGGCAACAAAACTCCAACTGAAATTTTTACCATCGAAGATGCGGTAAAGTGGTTTGATATAACTAAAATTTCACGCTCACCTGCTAGATTTGACGTGAAAAAACTTGAGCAGATAAATAGAGAACACATCAAACTTGCTTCAAAAGAGCGCATAAAAGAGATATTTGGCGTGGATGATAGCAAGGTTGAGCTAGTTAAATTTTACACTCAAGAGAGCTCACTAGTGCCTGAGATAAAGGCAAAAGTAGAGGCTATATACTCGCCGAAAATAGCTCCAGATGAGTACAAAAATGAATTTGAGATCATCAAAAAAGCAGCTCTAAATTTAAAACCGTGCGAAACATTTGATGAGTTTAAAAAAGAGCTTATGAGCGCTACAAATTTAAAAGGTAAAAACTTTTTCATGCCGCTACGTGCGCTGCTTACAAACGACCTTCATGGCCCTGAGCTAAGCGAGCTCTATCCGCTCATCAAAGATGATCTAGGCAAAATTTTAATCTAGGAGCAAAAATGATACTTTCCACCCTATTTTCAGCGATTGCGAACATTTTGCACCTTATCATCACGGTCTATACGTGGATCGTCATCGCAGCGGCTCTGATTAGCTGGGTCAAGCCTGATCCTAGCTCGCCAGTCGTGCAGCTACTTTATAGGCTGACCGATCCTGTTTATAGCTTCCTCAGACGCTACATCAAAACAGAATTTAACGGCATAGACTTTGCCCCAATCATCGTGCTTTTAGCACTTCAACTCATAGATCAATTTTTAATAAGGCTTTTATTTGTTTTTGCTGCGTCACTTTAGTATCCTCTCTTTAGCCTGCGTTGCTCTTTTAGCTAAAATTTACACTTACGAGGAGCTAAAAAACGAGCCAAAAAGCCTTGCAAAAGACTACTACATAAACCGCCTTATAAACGAGGGCAGCTACACAAAGGAGCAGATAGCAGAGCTTTCACGCGACGTTTTTAGAAAAAGTGGCTTAGTTCAAAAATCAATCAATAAAATTTTACCTCCAAAAGCAGCCCCTAGCAAGTGCCCTGGTATAAGTGTAAGCAACATCACAAGTACTAGCTTGGCTTGCCAAAATTTACTAACAACGATGAGCTTTTCTCTAAAACTTGATAGCAAAACTCGTGAAATTTTAGCGGCAAATCTTGCAAGCACAAATCCAGAAAAAGCTAGAATTTTACGCACTTTAAACGAGCCAAACCCAGCTCTTAGCTTTGCAAATGCAAACGATACAAAGAGCTTTTTGGAGCTTTTTAACGCTTCAAACCCGCAAAGCAAAAGTGCTCTTTTTAGTGTAAATTTTGAAGCGAATTTTATGAACAAGCTCTACATGCAAAAGGGCTTTACAAATTTATTAAACGATGTCGTATTTAATAAAAAATACGAAAGCTTTAGAAGAAATTTAATTAGCATAGATCCAGCTGTCACCGAAAAAGGCGACGCATTTATACTTGGGCTAAACGCCATCTTGCTTGGTCAAAATGACGTTGCATTTAGTTTTTTCACAAGAGCTAAAAACACCTTTGATAGGGCTTGGCAAAGGGATAATGCTACATTTTGGCAGTATGAGCTAAGCGGCGATGAGAGCTTTTTAAAAGAGCTAAGCGCTAGCAAAGATGCAAATATCTACTCACTTTACGCAAGAGATTTGGTCGGTGGCGAGCCGCTTGAGGTGATCGTGCCAAGACCAAGCAAGCAAAATATCGAAAATTTTGACGTGAGCGATCCATTTTTATGGAACAAAACCGCTGCCCTTGCAAAGGATATGAACGCCACGCAAGCAAGCGAATTTGCAATGAGATTTTACACAAACGAGAGCATCGGCGCATACGCATACTTCATGCAAAAGGCGCATGGCTGGGAGAAGCAGTACTTTTTGATGCCAAGCTCGCCTGAGCTTGAGGGCATCAGCACTGAGCGAAAGTCGATGATCTACGCACTTGCTAGGCAAGAGAGCCTCTTTATCCCAAGCGTCGTTTCTACATCTTACGCTCTTGGTATGATGCAGTTTATGCCATTTCTTGCAAATGCGATCGGCAAAAAAGAGCTAAAAATTCCAAATTTTGACCAAGACGATCTTTTTAAAACCGATGTTGCATTTAAATTTGCAAATCACCACCTAAACTACCTTGATAAATTTCTCTATCATCCGCTATTTACAGCCTACGCGTATAACGGCGGTATCGGTTTTACCAAAAAAGTCATCACAAGAGATGATATGTTTAAAGAGGGGAAATTTGAGCCGTTTTTATCGATCGAGCTAGTCCCAGTGGCTGAAACTAGAAACTACGGCAAGAAGGTGCTTGCAAACTACGTGATCTATATGGCGCTTAATGGTTCCAGTATAAAGATTTCGCAACTTTTCGAAAATTTAACAAAACCTGCTTTGACTGATAAATTTCGAAACTAAGCGCGAGATCGTCGCTTTGCTTACTTGGTGCGGTCACTTCGTAATAGACCGCCCAAGGCATAGAAAATCCAGCAAATTTAAGCATCTCGTCACTTTCATCAAGCAGCCTTGCATTTGTGGCATTTGAGTCGCCATTTACCTTTATATTACTCAAATTTTGCGCATGCTCTTTTGGGTTTATGGCTACTAAAAAGTGCTCTTTGCTCTCGTCTAAATTTGAGTTATATATAGGATTTAGATAGGTTGCGATTATAAGCGTTCTATCGGTGCCATCGATGATCTCGCTCTTGCTTGTGTAGGCTAAAAGCTCATTTTTTAGTGGCTCATGCACGATCACTTTTTGATCAGCACAACCAAATATCATCAAAATAAATATAAAAAATAGTGTAAATTTTCTCATAAAAAACTCTTAAAATATTAAATTTTTTCGCATTTTAGCATTTTATTTTTTAAATTTCACTCATAAATTTTAAAGCCAATATGAGCTATAATCGCAAGAAATTTTAACAAAAAAGGCTCTTATGAAAAGACTTGCCATTGCTTTTTCTGGCCCTTCAAATAGCGGAAAAACGACGCTTATCTTAAAAGTCGCAAAAAAATTTATAGATGATGGGCTAAAGGTCGTTGTAGTCAAGCACGACCCAGGCGACAAGGCCAAATTTGACGTTGAAGGCAAGGATAGCTTTAAATTTTCTCAGGCAGGAGCTGACGTAGTCGTGATGAGTCCGACTAGAACGACTTACTTTTCGCAAAGCTCGCAAGGCATAGACGAGGTCATAAGGATGATCGGCGAATTTGACATGCTCTTAGTCGAGGGGCTAAAGACACTGCCACTGCCAAGACTAAGCGTCTTTAGAAGCGAGATCGATGAAGCTTATCTTAGCTTTTCAGATGCGATCGCCACTTATAAAAAGCAGATCCCCTACGAGATCACAAATCTAAATTTAGACGATATAGACGCCATTTGTGCGTGGATAATCAAAAATGCAAAGGCTGTATAATGCAAGAACTAAACCAAATTTTTAACACCATTAAAGATATCGCAAAAGAGATAAGCGAGATCATAAAATACGCCGATCTTGGCTACACAACTCACGAAAACGCAACTGGCGACACCCAGCTAAAGCTTGATGTCAAAAGCGATGAGATCATCACGGCTAAATTTAAGCAGCTTTCATGCGTAAAAGCACTAATTAGCGAAGAGAAAGAGGACGAGCTTGAGATAAATAAAAATGCTAAATTTATCATCGCTTACGATCCACTCGATGGCTCAAGCTTAGTTGATGTAAATTTCGCCGTTGGCTCGATCTTTGGCATCTACGAAGACGAGGTAAAACCAGAAAATTTAATAGCCGCAGCTTACAGCATCTATGGTCCAAGACTTGAGCTAGTAATTGCCGAGAAAAAGGGCACTTTGCCTAAATTTTATAGACTTGGCAAAGATGGCGAGTTTAAATTTGTAAAAGAGCTTGAGCTAAAAGAAAAAGGCAAGCTAAACGCCACGGGAGCTACACAAAAAGGCTGGAGCCAAACGCATAGAAATTTCATAAACGAGCTATTTAACCAGGGCTACAGACTAAGATACTCAGGCGCTATGGTGAGCGACTTGCATCAAATTTTACTAAAAGGCGGCGGTCTTTTTAGCTACCCAGCAACGAGCGATCATCCAAATGGCAAGCTAAGGGTTGTCTTTGAAGTGTTGCCATTTGCCTTTATATATGAAAACGCAAAGGGCGCAACGACAGATGGCAAAAACCAAACACTCTTTGATATAAAAATAGAAAAAATTCACCAAACTACGCCATGCTTTTTTGGCTCACGTGATGAAATTTCTCTTTTGCATAAATTTTACGAGCAAAAATAATGCAAGAAGCACAAGCAAACGAGCCACTTGACGCATTTGAGCTAGCCCTAAAACAAAAGGCTAAAATCATGCAAGAGTGTCAAGAGCAAAAAGGGCGCAAAAGCTGTTTTAACTGCGAGGCATTTTTTGACTGCGAGACGAGGATAGAGTATGTAAATAGCTGCTACAACTCGATGTCAAAAGGCAACACCGGCAGTGACGGCGGATTTGATTTTTAAATTTAAAGGAAAAATATGAAAGAAAAAGCTTATATAACCACTCCGATTTATTACGTAAATGACGTGCCACACATCGGCCACGCCTACACGACTATCATCGCTGATACACTTGCTAGATTTAACCGCTTGCAAGGCAAAGAGACCTACTTCATGACTGGCACAGACGAGCATGGTCAAAAGATCGAGCAGGCAGCTCGCGCTAGAGGCAAAACTCCAAAAGAGTATGCAGACGAGATCAGTGGCAAATTTAGATCGCTTTGGGATGAATTTGAGATAAGCTACGACCACTTCATAAGGACGACCGACGAAGAGCACAAGCAAACCGTGCAAAATGTTTTTGAAAAGATGCAAGCAAACGGCGATATCTACAAGGGCGAGTACGAGGGCTTTTACTGCGTTAGCTGTGAGACATTTTTTAATCAAAGAGACCTACTTGAGGACAACCGCTGTCCAGACTGCGGCCGCGTGACATCTTTAGTTAAAGAAGAGAGCTACTTTTTTAAGCTTTCAAAATACGAAGACGCGCTTTTAAAATGGTACGAAAATGATGAACTTTGCGTCATCCCAAAGGGTAAGAAAAACGAGGTCGTAAGCTTTGTAAAAGGCGGGCTAAAAGACCTTTCAGTGACAAGGACGAGCTTTGACTGGGGCATAAAGCTACCAAAGAGCGCAAACGACGACAAGCACGTTATGTATGTCTGGCTTGATGCGCTCATAAACTACCTAACAACGCTAGGATACTCAAGAGATAACGCTAGAATGGACTTTTGGCCGCATACGACGCATATCGTCGGCAAGGATATTTTGCGTTTTCACGCAGTTTATTGGCCGGCATTTTTGATGAGCCTTGGCTTGCCACTGCCAAAACACGTCGCAGCGCACGGCTGGTGGACGATAGATGGCGAGAAGATGAGCAAAAGCAAGGGCAACGTCATAAACCCAAGAGAGGTCGCAAACGCTTATGGACTTGAAAATTTCAGATACTTTTTGCTTAGAGAGGTGCCTTTTGGACAAGATGGCGACTACAGCCAAAAGGCCTTGATTGAGCGCATAAACTCAGAGCTTGGCAACGGACTTGGCAACCTGCTAAGCCGAATTGTTGGCATGAGCGCAAAGTATAGCGACTACAAGATCGACTCAAAAGATGTGATCAAATTTCATAAAGCCGAGCTTGATGAGGCGAAGGGCTATCTTGATGAGGCTATTAAAAATTTAGAAAATTTAGCGACAAACCGCTATTTAGAGGATCTTTGGAAGGTCGTAACGCTTGCAAACGCAGCCGTTGCGAAGTATGAGCCATGGTCGCTTGTAAAAGCTGGCAAAAGTGACGAAGCAAACGCACTTGTGGCACTTTGCGCAAATTTACTTGCAAAAGTGGCGATACTGCTTAGCCCAGCTATGCCAAAAACTTGCGCTAAGATAGCTGATACGCTTGGCTTTAGCATAGATACGGCTTCTTATGAGAGCCTTGTATTGAAAAATGAAATTTCAAATTTTACTGCAAAAGCTACTGAGCCACTCTTCCCAAGGATAGAAAAAGAGCTAATGGGCGAGGCAAGAGACCTAAAAGAAGAGCCAAAAGTAGAAGCAAAGGCTGAGCCAAAAGAGGAGAAAAAAGAGGAAATCATTAGCATAGATGATTTTGCCAAAATTGTGATAAAAGTAGGCGAAGTGCTCGAGTGCGAGAGGGTTGAGGGTAGCGAGAAACTGCTTAAATTTAAGATAGATCTTGGCGAGGAGCAGCCACGTCAAATTTTATCTGGCATCGCCAAATACTACGAGCCTAGCTCACTTGTGGGCAAGCAAGTTTGCGTTTTAGCAAATTTAAAAGAGCGAACGATGATGAAAAAATATGTCTCGCAAGGCATGATCCTAAGCGCATCAGACGGCTCTCTAACGCTTCTTGGCACGCAGAGCAAGGTCAAAAACGGCGCGATCGTTGGCTAAATGACAATAGAAAATTTAACACGCCTAATAAATGCCGAGGCTCTAAACGCGCCGACGATAACTAGCGTAAGCGAGTTTGTTTTCGAGCTAAAACATGTAAGACGTGGCTTTGCGTATATTTGCTTAAACGCAAACGATAGCGACATAGAAACAGCGATTAAACAAGGCGCATACGCCATAATTAGCGAAGACAATGTGCCAATTATTGACAAAGAGATCGCTTTTTTAAAAGTTAGTAGCTTACAGACCGCCATGATAAAACTCATGAGATTTGAGGCTACTCATAAAGATTTAAAATTTTGCGCCGTAAATCCTTTTATAAATGATTTTTTAGAAAAATCAAAACTTGGCTCTAACGCACACGTCATGTCAAAAAATATTACTGAGCTTTTTAATCAAATTTTTCACGCAAAGGTCTTTGATATCTTTTTCGGCGATGACACAAGAACACTTCAGCGAATATCGCCTCTTTTTGAGACCATTTACACAGATACTACTATGCACGAGATAAATCCAAGCTCGATCTTTTTTACAAACACGGTCTTTAAGCAAACATACTATCAAAACTTAAACATACCACGAGTTTTTGCTGGAATGTTTTATGGGCTTTTAAAATTTTTTGATAGCAATAAAATTTCATTTAAGCCTTACGAAGGTAGGATTCACGGGCATTTTGACCCGATTTTTATAGATAAAAATTTTATTCCTACTAGTTTTGGAAATAGCTTTAGAGCCATAATTACTGAAAGCGATGAAGATTTATTCATAAGCCAAAGTATATTTTTAAATAAAAAATTTAGCCCTGATGAGATAAAAATTTGCTTGCCAGAAGGCTCGTTATTAAAAGTACAAAACGCAATCTACTTTAAAAATTTAAGCGAGATAAAAAAGCTTAAAAATTTTATCTATATATTGATTTTATGCCAAAAAGAGGAGCTTTTAGAAGAGCTTCACAAAACATCTGAAGAAAATCTACTCTTTTAAGTTTTTATTATTTATAAGATCAATTAGCCTAACGTCCTCGCTTCTTACGATTAGACTTTTAGGTAGCTCAAATTTCTTGATAACCTCGCACTCTTTTTCTCTCATTTCGCCATCATCTTTTTCATGATCAAATCCTAATATATGAAGTAATCCATGTGTAAAAAGTAGTGCAGTTTCGGCTTCTTCGCTATGATTTAGCTCAGTTGCTTTCTCTTTTACCATATCTTTGTTTATAACGATTGAGCCAAGTGGGGCATGAATGACAAGCTCAAGCGGAAAGCTTAAAACATCTGTCGTTTTATCAATGCCTCGCTCGGTTTTATTTAGTTCTCTCATCTCTTCTTTATCGACAAAAACTAGCTCGATTTCTCCTAGCGTCAAATACTCACAAATTTCATCTAAAATTTTTGGATAGCTCTCTTCGCAAAGTATCATTTTAGACTCTTTCCTTAGTAACTTTTTGTATAATTCTAGCAAAAATAAAAGGCAAAATATGAAAAAAGCGGTTTGTATAATGAGTGGCGGCATGGATAGTACGCTTTGTGCTGTAATGGCAAAAAAGGCTGGATATGATATTGTAGCGCTTCATTTTGACTATCGCCAAAGGACGATGAAACGCGAAAAACGTGCATTTAACGAAATTTGCGAAAGACTAGGCATTACAAAAAAGATGAGTTTGGATGTTAGCTTTATTGCCCAAATAGGCGGAAATTCTTTAACCGATGGAAGCTTGCAAATAAGAAAAGACGGAGTGGAAAAAGATGTGCCAAATACTTACGTACCTTTTCGAAATGGTATTTTTATCTCGGTCGCTGCCGCACTTGCTGAAAAAGAAAATGCACAAGCTATCTATATCGGAGTCGTAGAAGAAGATAGTTCAGGCTATCCTGACTGCAAAGAAAGCTTCATAAAAAGCATAAACGAGGCTATAATTTTAGGCACATCACCTAGTTTTTCGTGTGAGATAATTACTCCACTTGTAAATTTAAGCAAGGCTGACATCGTAGCAAAGTCGCTTGAGCTTGGCTCGCCATTAGAGCTTACTTGGAGCTGCTACGAGAGCGATGACGAGGCATGCGGACTTTGCGATAGCTGCAGACTAAGGCTAAATGGCTTTAAAAAGGCAAACGCCACTGATAAAATCGCATATAAAAATCAAAAATTTTCCTTATGAGTCTCTAAAACAAGGGCATTTAGTAAATTTAAAGATATATCAACGTTTAGACTCTTGCTAGCTACCAAAAACATAAATTCTCAGTCAAACTTACCAAAATTTAATAAAGAAGATTAAAAAGTAGTTAATAAATTTAGCCAAGGGTACAGTAAAAATTTCTAAGTAAGCGGTCACTACCACGGCTTTTTAGTGATCTTTATTTTTTCTTGTTGTCTTGTTTTTTATTTTGATCACTTTGGATTTTTTCTAAATTTATATATCCCATTTCAACGAGTTTATTATAAATTTGAGCGATTTTTGGTCCAGCCGCACTTCCGCCATGGCCACCATGCTCGATAACCATTGTGATGACATATTGCGGATCTTCATAAGGCGCATATGTAGTCATCCATGCATGAGATCTTTGCAAATACGCCATATCCTCCTCTTTCATACGTTTCTTTTCAGTTTGAGAAATTCCAACGACCTGGGCAGTACCTGTTTTTGCAGCAACTTTAACTAGGCTTCCAACAAAATGCCTATTTGCCGTTCCTCTTGGGTGATTTGCCACTTCATACATTGCATGCCTAATAGCTGGTAGTTGTGATTTTTCAAACGGCGTGAAAGCATCATCTGTTGGCGTAAAATCAACATCCTTGTCATCAATGCTCTTTAAAAAATGTGGAGTCACATTTAGCCCAGTTGCAAGGCCTGCTGTATATTTTGCCACTTGCATAGGCGTGACCAAGAAATTTCCCTGGCCGATAGAGGTGATGAGGGTCTCGCCTTGAAACCATGCCTTTCCATACTTCCTCATCTTCCACTCTCTGCTTGGCAAAGTTCCCACAAATTCATTTGGTAAATCAACCTCGGTTTTTCTACCAAAACCCATACGTTCAAGTATCGGCACAATAGCGTCGATCCCTATCTTTTGACTACCTTTATAAAAATAATCATCACAGCTCTCTCTAATTGCCGTATTCATATTAACATTTCCATGTCCGTGAGAGTTCCAGCAGCGGAATTTACGTCCTCCAAGCTCATACGAGCCGCTACAAAAAAAGCTATCGTATTTACTCATGCCATTATCCAAAAACGCTAGCGCCATACCCATTTTTACGACAGATCCTGGCGGATAAAGGCCGTTTATTAGCTTGTTTGTAAAAGGATGATCGACGTTTTTTACAAGCTCTTCCCATTCAGGCTGAGAAATTCCAAGCACAAATGGGTTTAGGTCATACTCTGGAAAACTACCAGCAGCTATGATAGCACCATCTTTTAGACTCATAACTATGACGCTTCCTGCATCTTTGCCAAAGACATCGGCCACAAACTGCTGAAGCTCAAGATCGACTGCAAGCTTGATGTTTTGACTTTGTGACGCTTGATAGCTTATCTGCTCTATCTCTTCATTTAAGGCATTTACTTTTATCTTTTTAAACCCTTGAATTCCTTGTAAGATCGGATTATAAAACCGCTCCACGCCACTTCTTCCGATATAATTTGTAAGCTTTGTCAAAGGATCATTATCCATATCTTTTTGATTTGCCCTACCGACATAGCCGATGATGTGAGAAGCTAGATCGTTATACGGATAGTGGCGTTTTGAAGCGGGCCTTATTTCTAAATTTTCACGCAAAGAAAGTGATGCAAAAAATGGTAAAAATTTATCATAATCAATAAATTCGACCACATTTATAAAATCCTGGTTGTAAGCTGAGTCATTTTTTATGTATTCATTTTTAAGCTTTGTGACATTTAGATCACTAAATAGTGAGCCAATGTAAGCTAGCTCATCATCTAAAATTTTTACCTTTTTATTAGCACTTAAATGAGGTCTAATGGATACTGAAAAGCCAAGACGATTAACAGCCATTGGCTTATCATGTGCGTCAAAAATAATACCCCTAACTGGCGGAATATAAATAGTCTTTATCGCGTTTTGTTCTGCGATCTCGTTGTAGTAGGTATTTGAGTTTATGCTTAGGTGATAAATTCGTCCCAAAAGTATAATCCAAAAAAGAGCGATCACACTAAAGACGATGCGCATCCTCATAGCACTTTATCCCTAAAAAGAACGATAGCAAGGATACTTTCAAATGCTATAAAAAATAGATATTCAGACGAAAATGTTAAATTTTGCTCATTCAAAACGTAAGCAAATAGATTATTTACAAGAAATGTTAAAGTATATCCAGCTGCTACAAAGATGATAAGTAGGCAGTTTCGCCACTTCATCGTGGTATATAGCCAGTCTAGAATAAAATTATAAAAAAGCAAAAATGCAATAATCGTTGAAAAAAGATGAAATCCATGGATTTGCTCAGCAAATATTATAAAAATTATCGCAAAGTACCAATTGTGCTTAAACTCGTCGTATTGCTTTTGTTTTCTTGAATACTCCAAAATCATATAAGTAAAAAAAATACCAATGAGTGGTGGCAAGAAACCAAATTGCGTAGTTGCGATCTCGTGTGAGAATAAAAAAATAGCCCACCAAAATTCTTTAAAAATTTTAATATCTAAGCTGCTTATGGTTTGCATTTTATCTACCAAGAGCGTTATTTATGATAGCTTCTCTAGCCTTTTCGATACCGCTTTTATTAAGAGTTGAGACTAAGATACCGCTTGGATCAAATTTCATTACCGCACTCTTTTGGCTTTGATTTAGCTTATCGCTTTTTGTATATAAATTTAAAATTTTCTGGTCAGCTCTTAAAAAGCTTTTTAGGTAAGAATCCACGTTCACGTCGATGTCTAGGTCAAAATGCCTAGCGTCAATTAGATGTATAAAAAGTCTAATGTCGCTTCTAAATTTCAAAAACTCATCTAAATTTTTACGCCATTCATCATGCTTTGACTTTGCCACTTTTGCATAGCCAAAGCCTGGCAAATCAACCAAAATGAGCTTAAATTTATCTTTTTCTTCCTGTTCATCTTTTTGCTCACAAAACTCAGCCTCAAAAAAATTTATAAGCTGAGTTTTGCCAGGAGTCGATGAGCTTTTGGCTAGATTTTTTTGATTTACAAGTGTATTTATGAGGCTGCTTTTACCAACATTTGATCTACCCAAAAAGACAACTTCGCTTGTTACGAAGCTTGGAGCCTCTTTTATACTTGGACTTGATGTGATAAATTTAGCACCTAGTGGCCTTATCACTTATCTTTTTCCTCTACCTGAAAGATAAACTTAACAGGCTTTTTTTCATCACTATTTACACTATATGTGCCATCTTTTTGATTAACAACTATCTTTTCGCCATAAACATTCTTATCAGTTTCTACCTCGTGCAAATAGCCATTTCCACTAACAGTATAGATCTGTTTTGCTGGCTCGTATGTAAGAGTATTGCCTTTGCCATCATAGTGCTTATCTTTTATAAAAATTTTTGCTCTAGCATTGCCAGTGGCCACATATTTTATAGGCTGGCGTTTTTTGTCAAAATAGACGACCACTTTATCTGCCTTAAGCTCATCAAATGAACCCTTTTTGATATTTACATTACCTATAAATTCACTAGTTTGTTTATTCTCATCTGCAAAAAAATCATTTGATGTGATTTCAACTTGCTCTGCATTTAAAAATGTAAAACCCAATATCACCGCTAAAATCGCTGATTTTCTTCTACCCATGCCCTTAACCCTTTTACCTGTGTTTGTTTTTTGCCAAGATCATAGCTTCCACTCTCACCCAGCGCCTTATCATTATTTCTTATGAGTGTGAAATTTGCTTCAGATCTTACTATTTTTGTTTTTGTTCCATATATCACTTCGTCACTTATAAATCTCAAACTATCGTTGTTTTCATAGTTCGCATTCTTTTGAAAGATGATTTCGTCATTTTGTGAGATTACTTTGTCTGAGCTTAAAAAATGTTTTAAATTTCCTCTTAAAATTTTTGCCTTAAAACTCAAAAACTCATCTTTATCATTGTATCTATTTAGCTCGTCAGCCTCGTATACTCCGCTTATTTTCGTGGAATTTATCTCATAATCTATCACATCATTTATCTGCATATTTGATATCTTTGTGTCGATCTTTAAAACATTTGCAAGGTATGGATCTTGAGCTGCCAAAAATATCATCACGACACTAAAAATGGCCACGACGAAGTAGAAAATTTTTACAACCAACGCTTCGACCACTCGTCATATAAATTTTCTGATTTTATAATAAGCTCGATCATCTCTCTAACCGCGCCATTGCCACCTTTGTGCTTTAGTTTTGTCTTTACATCAAGCTCTTTTATCGCGTCTTTTGGCTTAAAGCTCCAAGCAACTGCATTTAAAATTTTATAGTCATTGTAGTCATCGCCGATAGCTGCTGCGTTTTTAAAGCTAAGCCCTTCAAATTTTAATATCTCACTCGCCACTTCAAATTTATCACCAACACCTTGATAGACGTGATTTATCTTTAGATCCTCAGCCCTTCGCTCAATGATGGCTGACTTTCTGCCAGTTATGATAGCTACTTTTTTGCCAAGCTTTAGCCAGCTTTCTATCGCGTAGCCGTCTTTTACATCAAAAAATTTAAGCTCTTCGCCGTTTGCATTGTAGATGATCTTGCCATCAGTCAGGCAACCATCAACATCTAAAAATATAATCTCTATCATAAAACACCCTTTGTGCTTGGCGTGCCTATCCTTGCGTTTTTAGCAAGTGCTCTACGAAGTGCTACGGCAAATGATTTAAACGTTGCTTCGATGATGTGGTGAGTGTTTTTACCGCGAATTTGATTTAAATGAAGCGTGATACCAGAATTTATAGCAACTGCCCTAAAAAACTCCTCCACAAGCTCAGTGTCAAACTCCCCTACTTTGGCGTTTTCATTAAAATTTTCATAGACAAGATAGGCTCTATTGCTAAGATCTAGTGCACAAAAAACAGCCGCCTCATCCATAACAACGCTTGCCTCGCCAAATCTCTCAACGCCGCTTAGTGGATACAAGGCCTCTTTTAAAAGCTGACCCAAAACTATGCCGACATCCTCAACGCTATGATGAAAATCAACATGGGTATCGCCCTTGCATGAAATTTCAAGATCAAGCAAAGAATGCTTTGTAAAAGCTTCAAGCATATGGTCAAAAAAACCAATGCCAGTATCTATCTTTGCAACACCAGAGCCATAAATTTTAAGTTTCATTGAGATTTGTGTCTCTTTTGTATTTCTAGTTAGTTCTAAAATTTCTTCTTTCACGCCCTAACCTCTTACTATAAATGCACCTTGGAATTTACCGCTTCTTGCATAATCCCTAGCCTCGTCCTCACTTCTAAAGCCATTTAAAAATACTCTATAAATGGTAGATCCATCTATAGTAAATGTCCTAACTACCGACTTATAGCCATCTATGCTTTGATGCTCTCTTTGATATCTATTTGCGCCCTCAAGGTTTTTAAATGAGCCAATTTGCACCATAAAATCTCCACCCACGACTCGTTGCTCTGACGAAATAATAATGCCTCCAGTTGGAGCTGTCGGAGAGACTGGATTTGGCACTTTTATACCAGTACTTGTTGGTTTTGTTTGAGTGTTAATGCTAGCAACAGCATTAATATCTTCATTAAAGCCTATGACTTCCATACTGACTGGAGCCGTACCTGTACCGATAATATCAAGTTTAGTTGCAGCCGCCTTTGAAAGGTCTAAAACCCTATCAGCCACAAAAGGTCCACGATCATTTACGCGAACAATGACGCTTTTTTGATTTCTTAAATTTGTTACTTTAAGGATCGTATTCATCGGCAAAGTTTTGTGTGCTGCAGTCATGTTGTACATATTATAAATTTCGCCGTTTGAGGTTGTTTTACCATGAAAATTTGGACCATACCAGCTTGCTGTGCCACTTGCCTTATCGCCCACGCTTACAACGGTTGGGTAGTATGTTTTGCCATTTATTGTGTAAGGTCTCATTGTTGCTTTTTGGATAGAAGCTGAATTATTGCCCTTTACATTAGTTGGGCCACTTGGTGTAAATGGTGCCCCGCTCCAAGAGCAACCAGTAACTAAAAGAGTAAAACTTAGCCCTATATAAAATTTTAGGCTCTTACGGTATGACAATATTTGCTCCAACATTTAAATTTGAACTAGCAAAAGAATTTGCATCTTTTAAATCTTTTTCGCTCACATTAAATTTCTTAGATAAAGAAGCTATCGTATCACCAGTTTGGACTATATAGTTTTGAGATTTATTTTGTGCGGAAAATGGAATAATTAGTTTTTGATTATAGCTTACGGCATTTGTGCTAAGCTCGTTGTAGTCTTTGATCGCTCTATGACTAACACCTGTTTTTTTAGAGATAGAAAGTAATGTTTCGCCCTTTTTTACAACGTAGGCATAAAAATTATTTTTACCATTAAATGGCTTGAAATTTTCTGCAAAAAGCTGTTTTTTGTTTTCAGGGATATAAACATAATAATCTTTTAGAGTTGGTGGAGTAAATACAAATTTTAAGTGCGGATTGTTGTTTTTCATTTTTTTTGTACTAAGGCCGATACTATCGCCTATTTGAGCTAAATTTGTACCGCCAGGTACTTTTACTTTTACAAGTTTTAGTCCTCCGTTTATGTTTAACAAAGATGAATCTTTAGACATCAAGAAGTCCGCGTCTTTTGCGGTATATTCTGCTCTTAAAATTTTGATAACAAAATTTCTAGTTTCTGCTGGAAGGTATTTTTTCTCCGCATCAAGAAGTGTTACAAGATCATCTGTGCCAGCTTTTTGTATGGCTCTTTTTAAGGCTCCATCGCCGCAGTTATAGGCCATAGCTGCTAGATACCATTTGCCGAATTGATTTTTAAGCGACTTTAGATAATTTGTTGCTGCAATAGTAGACTCTACTGGATCTTTTCTCTCATCTACATATTGACCCACTTTTAAACCATGAAGTCTAGCCGTTTGCTCCATAAACTGCCACATGCCAGTAGCTTTTGCGTTTGAGACTGTATGATTTGAAAAGCCTGATTCTATCATAGCTAGATAAAAGAATGACTCAGGTACACCGGATTTTTTGATCTGCTCTTTTACCATCGGTATATACATATAACCATTTTTTAGAGCTTCTGTAAATGTTTCAAGTTGTGATTGTTTGATACCTTGCCTCATCTTTGCATAGTGAGAAGTCTTCATAAAGCTAGCGTCAATATCCAGCTCTTTTAAAATTTTTACCTGAGTATCGTATGAGCTCTTTTCAGGTGTATTTGCCAGTAGCAAAGTACTACATGCAAACATTAAAAATATTTTAAGCATTGCTTTCATTTCTATCCTTTTTCGTGTCAAAACTTAAGATGCTAGCATCTTAAACAAGTGCAACGCTCAAAATTTAAGCAAAGCACTTAAACAACCTTTTGGCATTATTTGAAGTTTTTTCACAAACAACTTCAGATTCAAGGTTTAAAATTTCAGCTATCTTTTTAGCAACAAATGTCGTAAACGCCGGCTCATTTCTCTTGCCACGATTTGGTTCTGGCGTGAGATAAGGAGCGTCAGTTTCAATAACTATCCTATCAAATGGGATTTTTGGCAAAATCTCGACTAAATTTTTAGCATTTTTAAATGTTAAAACACCGCCTATGCCAAAGTAAAAATTCCCAAATTTACAAAGCTCTAAAAGAAGTGGTGAAGCATTATAACAGTGCAAAATCGCTCCAGCTTCAAGCTTTGGTGAATACTCTTTTAAGATATTAAAAGAGTCCTCATTAGCCTCCCTAATATGAAGAATAACGGGTTTTTTTAACTCAACAGCTAAATCAAGTTGAGCTAAAAAAATACGTTTTTGATCCTCTTTTTCTTTTATCTTTTCATTTTCATCTTTTGGCAAGCGAAAGTAGTCCAAACCACATTCACCAATCGCCACACACTTTTCATCTTTAGCAAAATTTCTTAAAATTTCAATACTAAAACTCTCTTTATCATATGGATGAACTCCAGCGGCAAAGAAAATGTCAGAATTTTCATGCGCTATTTTAGCCGCTTTTGGTAAATCATTGATATCAGCTCCCGGGATAATAAAGCCCTTTAGCCCTAAATTTCTAGCTTCATCTAAAATTTTATCAAGGTCAGGATCATAAACTTTACTATCCAAATGACAATGCGTATCTATAATCATAAAGCTATTTCTACTCTGTTTCTACCATTTTCTTTTGCGGTGTAAAGCGCTGAATCGCAAGCCTCAAGCATATCGTCTATCTCGCAATGCCCATTGCCAAAAGATACGCCTATTGATATAGTAACTTTTACTTTTTCCTTTTTTATAGTTACTTTATTTTCAGCTACTTTGGCTCGCAAATTTACAAAAAATTTAACAGCTTCTTCTTTATTTATCTTTTTAAGGACAACGCAAAATTCTTCGCCACCAAATCTAGCAACGATATCGCTTCCTTTTGTATTGTCATTTAAAATTTTTGCGATTGATTTTAGTACCTTATCTCCGCCATCATGGCCATATTTATCATTTATTTTCTTAAAATAATCAACATCAATCATTGCAAAAGCGTAAGGCTCATTAGTCTCTTCAGCTACTTGAACATACTCTTCTACGTCAGAATAAAAAAATCTTCTATTATAAACTCCTGTTAAGAAGTCGCGATTTGCAAAATTTGCTATCTTGTTTATATTTTCCATCGCTTCGATCGTATTATTAACACGGCATATTAGCTCTTCTTTTGAAAATGGTTTTGCTATAAAATCGCTCGCACCATTTTTTAAAAATATTGATGCGTCAGTCTTTTCGCTAGGAGATGTCATAACGATTACGCCAAGACTATTTTTATCTTTTTCTTTTCTAACCTCCTTTAAAACTTCAAGGCCATCTTTTACTGGCATTCTATAATCAGTTATTATAAGATTTATATCAGGATTATCTGCAAAATAGTTCATTGCCTCTTCGCCATGAGCCGCAGCCAAAACTTTAAACTGAAGGCTAGTTAATATCTTTTTTATCATATTTCTAAAAGGGAGCGAGTCTTCGACAACCAAAACCTTGTATTGTCTATTTTTGCTCAGTCTATTTATCATTTGAAAGATATAGTTGATATCGTCCATATTCCCTTTATAAACATAATCAACAATATCTTTATTTATAAAATTTTGCCTTGTTTCATCATCAATGCTACCTGTTAAAACAATAGCTGAAAGTCCTTTGGAAAGTGCATAATCAACGATCTCTCCATTTGGAGCATCTGGCAAATTTAAATCCAAAATAGTCATAAAATAATCTTTGTCATGCTCATTAATTAGCATTTGAGCCTCGGCAAAACTATATGCGACATCAATTGCCATCTCATCAATAGTCTTTTCCATTTGCATAACAATCAGCTTTGCTAACGCCTTATTATCATCAACTACAAGGATTCTTTCCATATTATTCCTACAAAAATTTTTATCAAATTAGTGGCGATTTTATCAAATAAATTTATTTATAAAGCTTAAATTAATAATTTAAATTAAGCTACTTTAAAAGCCCTTTCGCAAAATTTATTGCCTCTTCACTTATGTGCTCACCACTTATCATACGTGCTAATTCGCTCACTCGTTCATCTTTATCAAGCTCTCTTACGACCGAGTTTTCTCCATGACGCTCTACCAAAAAGTGAGAATTTGCCTTTGAGCTAAGCTGCGGCTGATGTGAAATGGCAAAAATTTGATAAAAATTTGCAAGCTTAAGCAAAACATTTGCGATACTCATCGCCTCTTTTCCGCTTAAATTTGCATCTATTTCATCAAGTATGATGACATCACCGCCCGTTTTTGTGATCTCACTAGAGGCAGCTATAAAGGCCAGTCTTAGACGGTTTAGCTCACCTGAACTTAAATTTTTAAGCGAAGTCTCATTTAAATTTAGACAAATTTCATCAACTCCCAAGATATCAAGCTTTTTGCCCTCGATCCTTAGCGTGATATCTGGCATATAAAGCTCTTTTAGGTATAAATTTATCATCGCCTCAAGCTCTTTTAAATTTACGCCCCTTGCCTTGCTTAAAGTGCTGGCTAGCGCATTTGCCTTTTTGCTTAAAATTTCAAATTTCTTCTCAAGCTCGCTCTTTTCAAAGCTTAAATTTTCATATCTAGCAAGCTCTTTTTCCTTTTTATCAAGCGCTTCTAATGCCTCTTCTTCGCTGCCATAGCGCCTGATGATGGCATTAAGAGATTCTATCCTATCAAGCACGCTCTCCACGTCGATATCGTCAAGCTCCTCCATATTTAGGCTATCTCTTGCGACCCTTAGCTCGTTCATCGCATCTTCAAAAAAGCCGTTGTCAAGGTCACTGATGCTTAGCGCCTCATTTACGCTGTGCTCTAGCTCAAATATCCGCTCGGCCCTAGCCCACGCCTCATTTATCTTATCTTTTTTACTAAGCCTTTTTTTAGTCTCCATAAGCTCTTCAAACTCGCCTTTTTTAGGCCCGACGCTTCTTATCTTCTCGATCTCAAAGCTAGCAAGCTCCTTTAGCTCCTCGACCTTTTTCTCTTCCTCTTTTATAGTGGCTAGCTCTTTTGAAATTTTAGAAAATTCTAAAAATGCTTCTTCAAATTCCTGCTTTATCTCTTTAAATTTCTCATTTTTTGAAATTTCAAGCCTGTCAAGCAAATTTAGAAATTTCTCATTTTCAAATTCATTTGCCTCTTTTGCCGAGAGATATTTGATGTGCTCGCGCGCCACTTGAGCTAAATTTTTCTTTGAGATAGCTTGTTGATTTATAAAATACCTCGTGCTCTTATCTTTTAAAAGCTTGAAAATATTGACCTCTTCGTTTTCTATGCCAAACTCATCAAGCTCAAATTTATGCTCCACGTCAGCTTCTATCAGCCTTGCTTCGCTATCTTTTAGCCCAAAAACAGCCATTATGGCACTCATCAGCACCGACTTACCAGCACCGCTAACGCCCGTAAATACGCTAAGACCCTCTTTGAAATTTAGCTCGACATTTTTAAAATTTAGATAATCTTTAATCAAAATTCGATCAATCATTATAACCCCAGTGAAGTTTCTCTTTTAAAATTTGAAAATAATCCCTACCAATATGGCGTATCAGCCTCGCTTTTTTGTTGCTAAGGCTCATGCTGACGGCTGAAATTTTGCTCATATCAAACCTATCTTGACCGTCTATTACTAAAATGGCGTCACTATTTGTCCTAAATTTAACCGTGTGATTTTTCGTAAGCACGACCGGACGCTGTGTAAGTGAGTGCGAGCAGATAGGAGTTACTGTAAAAACTTCGCTTAATGGATAGATAATAGGACCATTTGCGCTCATATTATAAGCCGTTGTTCCAACAGGTGTTGCCACTATAACGCCGTCACCAAAATATGAGTTAAAATACTTTTCATTTAAAAGTGCCTCGATATGCGTCATCGAGCCGCCATTTTTACTAACGATGACTGCATCATTAAATGCTATCTTTTGCTCAGTTTTGCCATCATTTTTATGAAGCGTCACATCAAGCATAAAAGGCGTTTCTATCTCAAATTCACCATCAAAAAAGTCTTTAAAAAATTTCTCACTCTCATTAATCATTATGTCGGTTAGAAATCCGAGTCTACCAGCGTGTATACCAAGGACAAGCGGTGAGATGTGAGCTAGTTTTCTACAAGTTGAAATGATCGTACCATCTCCACCAAGAGTGATCAAAAATTCGCACTCTTTAGCTAATTTTATAAGCTCAAAACCATTTTTTTCTATACGCTTAGCACAATTTCTTTCAAGCAAAATTTCTGCGTTATACTTTTTTAAAATTTTTTCTAATTTTTCTAAATCTTGCCTAAATAATGGATAATCTTTAGCAATAAGTCCTACTTTTTTTGTGCAAAAAGTATTAAATTTTTGTTCATTTTTCATGTAAATGATTGTAACATATTTTATTTTAACAAAGCTTTTCAAAAGAAAAAAGCGATTATAATTGCCTAAAAAACATTGCAAAGGAGCATTTTATGCGAAGTCATTATTGCACCGATCTTAGCAAAGCTGATATCGGTAAAGAAGTAATACTTTGTGGCTGGGCAAACACATATAGAGACCACGGCGGCGTTGTTTTCATCGACTTAAGAGACGTTAGTGGGCTTATACAATTAGTTTGTGATCCAGCTGATAGCAAAGAAGCACATGACGTGGCTGCAAAAGTAAGAGATGAATATGTCTTAAAGGCAAAAGGAAAAGTAAGAGCTAGAGGCGAAGGACTAACCAATCCAAAGCTAAAAACTGGCGAGATAGAAGTAATAGTAAGCGAGCTAATCATCGAAAATCCAAGCGAACCGCTACCATTTATGATAGGCGATGAGAGCGTAAATGAAGATATCAGGCTAAAATACCGCTTTTTAGACCTTAGAAGCGAGCGTTTGCAAAATATATTTAAAATGCGTTCTCGCGCGGCGATCGCAGCTAGAAATAGCCTAGATAAAATGGGCTTTATCGAATTTGAAACTCCAGTTTTAACGCGCGCAACTCCAGAAGGTGCGAGAGACTACCTAGTGCCAAGCCGTGTATATCCGGGTCAATTTTATGCGCTCCCACAAAGCCCACAGCTATTTAAGCAGCTTTTGATGTGTTCTGGCTTTGATAAATATTTCCAAATCGCAAAATGCTTCCGCGACGAGGACCTAAGGCTGATCGCCAACCAGAATTTACTCAAATAGATATCGAAATGAGCTTTGTCGAGCAAGAAGATATCATAAATATGGCTGAGACGATGCTAAAAGATATTTTTAAAGCCTGCGGATACGATATCAAAACGCCATTTAGACGCATGAGCTACAAAGAGGCCACTGAGACTTACGGCTCAGACAAGCCTGATCTTAGATACGATCTAAAAATGATCGATGTGATCGATATTTTCGAGCGCTCAAGCAATGAAATTTTTAGCTCTATTGCAAAAGATAAGAAGAAAAACCGCATCAAAGCGCTAAAAGTGCCAAATGGTGACAACATCTTTAGTAAGCGCGAGATGAATAGATTTGAAGAATTTGTACGTAAATTTGGAGCACAAGGGCTTGGCTACTTCCAAATGAAAGAAGAAGGACTAAAAGGCCCACTTTGCAAATTTTTCGAGCAAAGCGATCTTGACGAGATCGTCTCAAGATGTGAACTAAAAGTTGGCGACGTTGTATTCTTTGGTGCTGGCAAGAAAAAAGTCGTGCTTGATTATATGGGAAGATTTAGAATTTTCCTAGCTGAGCAAATGAATATCATCGATCAAGACAAACTTGAGTTTTTATGGGTGCTTGACTTCCCAATGTTTGAGCAAAATGATGATGGCAGCTACTCTGCGATGCACCATCCATTCACAATGCCCAAAAATATAGATGAGCCTGATCTTGAGGACATTCTCTCTATCGCTCACGACGTCGTACTAAACGGCTTTGAGCTTGGTGGCGGAAGTATAAGAATTCACAAAAACGATATCCAACAAAAGGTCTTTAAACTTCTTGGCATAGACGAAGAGGAGCAGCGTGAGAAATTTGGCTTCTTGCTTGATGCCTTGACGTTTGGTGCGCCTCCACATGGTGGTATCGCGATCGGGTTTGACAGACTAAATATGCTTGTAAATAAAGCAGGCTCGATCCGTGATGTTATAGCCTTTCCTAAAACGCAGCGCGCTCAGTGCCCACTCACAAAGGCACCAAGCCACGCTAGCAACGAGCAGCTTAGAGAGCTGGGACTTAGGATAAGAGAAAAAGAGCAAAAGGCTTAAAAATTTTTGCAATAAATTTAGACTTTTTGGATGTCTAAATTTGAGTTATTTTATTTAAAGATTAGATTTTTGAGGTGAATTTGGATGTTGTGCAGAAAATTTCATCCCAAAGCTAGACATATAGTCTGCTACAGGGTGAAATTTTCAAACTCATTCAAAGGTGCTCAAAAAATATAAAAAGGGAAAGAATGAAAAATTTATTTTTAATCATCGGCGCTCCAGGCAGCGGCAAAACAACAGACGCATCGATCATCGCACAGCATGATGAGAAATTTGCGCACTTTTCAACTGGCGATCTTTTAAGAGCTGAAGTCGCAAGTGGTAGCGAGCTTGGCAAACTAATAGACGGCTTTATCTCAAAAGGAAATTTGGTCCCGCTTGACGTCGTCGTAAATGCGATCGTCTCAGCCATCAAAAGCTCGAATAAATCAAACATCATAATCGACGGCTATCCAAGAAGCATTGAGCAAATGACTGAGCTTGACAAAGTCTTAAGCGAGCAAGATGAAATTTCTCTAAAAGGCGTCATCGAAGTGGATGTTAGCGAAGATGTAGCAAGAGCTAGAGTGCTTGGCCGTGCAAGAGGCGCTGATGATAATAACGAAGTCTTTAACAACCGCATGAAAGTATATCTTGATCCGATAGTGCCTATCCGCAAATTTTACAGCGAAAAAGAGCTACTTCACGTAGTAAATGGCGAGCGTGGCATAGACGAGATCGTAGCTGATATCAAAAATTTACTAGCTAAACTTTTATAAATTTACAGACCTTGCATAAAAATGTGCAAGGTCCTAAATAAATATCATTCAAATATGTTTATTTTTAATTTTATTTTAAATGTAACTTCCCTACAATTCTAAATTTATTTTTAACAGACCTAAACAAAGATGAAATTATGCATAAATTTAAATTTATAATACTACTTGCGATCATAGCCATTTTTGCCTTTACAGGATGTGCTAAAAAGTATATAGAAATGGTTGAAAAGGATACCACATATAAGTACAGCAGTGCTAAAGCGGTTTGTGGCGAAACTGAACTTGATAAAAAGCTGGAAGGACACATAAATACATTTTTAAAAAAGAAAAACCAATACGGTGACGACCTAATCATAAAATGCGATATACAAAGAACAAAAAATGGAGTTAGGATCCTTAGACACTTAACCCTAGGCATAGGTGGTGCTGGCAAATCCGAGACATTCGCAGTCATAAATTTAGTCGATCAAAGTGGCAAAGAGGTGGCCAAATTTAACGTTACTGTCGAGATTAGATATGGCTTTCTTGGTGGTAGCGCAGATAGAGCGCTACCGATTACCGCTAAAAACATCTATAAAATTGTTACAAAAGATTTTATGTAAAAACTTACCTTTTATTAATATCATAAATGTACCATCCCTTAAAATTTCACAACCAATTTTAAAGGATAAAAATGAAAAAGATCATAATCGCTGCAATATCTGCTAGCATTGCGATGGCTGGAGGTTTTGCCTCAAAACACCAAAGCGAAAATGTTATAAGCGTAAAAGAGGCATTAAAGCTAAATGACGACGCAAAGGTCGTGATTGAGGGCAAGATAAAGTCACACATAAAATCAGACAAATATGAATTTGTTGATAAAAATGGAGATGTCATCGTTGCTGAGATAGACGATAAAAAATGGGGCAACATAACAGCCAACGAAGATACACCTTTAAGGATAAAAGACGAAGTGGATAAAGACTTCACTAAAACAGAGATCGACGTAGATAGCGTAGAGGTTGTAAAGTAGTTAAATTTACGAGTATTTAATGCAAAAAATACTAAAATCACGAAAATTTCTAACACAAAGGACGAATATATGGACGTTTCAAAAATTAAAGCTGGCTCAAACCCAGATAAAATCAATGCCGTAATCGAAATACCTTATGGCTCAAATATCAAATACGAGATCGACAAAGATAGCGGTGCAGTCGTGGTTGATCGCGTGCTTTACTCAGCGATGTTCTACCCAGCAAACTACGGCTTTGTGCCAAACACACTTGCAGCTGACGGCGATCCAGCTGATATTTTGGTGCTAAATGAGTATCCGCTTCAAGCTGGTAGCGTCATCCCTTGCCGCTTGATAGGCGTTTTGGTGATGGAGGATGAGGCAGGTATGGACGAGAAGCTTTTGGCTGTGCCAGTTACAAAGATCGATCCAAGATATGAAGCGATAAAAAGCTACGAAGACTTACCAGTTGCAACGCTAAATAAAATTAAAAATTTCTTTGAAACTTATAAAATTCTTGAGCCAAATAAATGGGTAAAGGTAAAAGAATTTAAAGACGCAAACGCTGCAAAAGAGATTTTAGACGCTGCTATTAAAAATTATAAATAATTTAAAGCCCTATTTTAGGGCTTTTCTTTTTAAATTTGTTCGTTTTATACTCCACGTAAAAAAGGCTATTTTTTATATTTAGATAAGCTTTTTCTTGTATAATACAATTTTCTTTCAACTGCGGGTTCATAGCTCAGTTGGTTAGAGCATCCGGCTCATAACCGGATGGTCCCAGGTTCGAGTCCTGGTGAACCCACCACCTACTTTATCAACACTAAAAAATTAAAAATTTTTTATCACTTTTCCTTAGGTTTTAAAATATTTTTAAAATACAAAAAATGTTTAATAGTCCAAAATTTAAGCCAAATTTTCTAAACTATTTCTAAAATTTCCTTGCGTTTTTGCCAATCAGGCATATAAAGCGTTAGATAGTCATAAAATTTCTTTGAGTGATTTGGATACAGCAGGTGAGCAAGCTCGTGAAATATGACGTACTCGATGCACGATTTTGGCTTTTTGATAAGCTCTATGTTTAAATTTATATATGATTTATAGGGGTTGCAACTCCCCCATCTCGTCTTCATCTGCCTTATCTTTACGCTTTTGATATCTTGTTTTACCATCTTGTTAAACTCTTGCAAGATATTAAAAAAATATAACATCGCCTTTTCATAGTACCACTCATAGACCAAATTTCTTTTTCGCTCTAGGTCGCTTTTATCTTTCACAAAGAGCCCCAGATAGCCTCTTTGCAACCTTACACGCTCCTCTTTAGACTGTACCACTTTAAGCCTATAGCTTCGTCCAAGATATTTAAAGTCCTCACCGCTTACGTACTCTTTTTGGCTCGTCTTAAACGAGGTAAAAAACGCACGCTTTTGTACTATCCATTTAGCTCTTTTTTTTATGATAAATTTTATATGCTCATTGCTTGCGGTTTTTGGCGCGGTTAGGATCGCTTCGCCATTTGGTCTAACTTTTAAGGTGATATTTTTCACCTCTTTTTTGATGATTTTTACCTCATTTAACATAAAAGCTTATCTCTATTCCACGGATAGTTTGGTAAATTTTCTCTTTCTCATCGATAGAAACGCCGTATTCGTCCTCTACCTCCCAAAGAGCGTCCTCCATAGCGCTTGTTATCTCATTTTCTACGTCTTTATTTTTGTGCCATTCTGGTTTTTTTGAAGCCTCTTCGTAAATTTCATAAAATTTCATGCTCAAATTTTTAGCGACCGTCTCTATATCCGCAAGCTCCACATCGCCCAAAATATCAAACAAATTATCATAAATAGCAAACAAAATTTTCTTACCATTAAATTCTTTTGGATATCTATCTTCATTTGGCTTTAAAGCACCTGTTATAAGGTCTTTTAGTAGTTTTGCTTTGGCAAGCTTTTCCTCTTCGCTTAGCCTTTTTGCTTTATACTCGTCGATGATATCTTGTATCTGCTGCGCTATTGATTTATAAAATGCTGGATTTGAGTCCATTTTCTCTTTTACTACCGCGCTTACGGCGCTGATGATCATATCAGCCTTTGCGTTTTTACCCTCAACCCTTTGCACCTCATCGTCAAATTCTGTCTCAAAGATATTTACGAGCTTCGTAAGCTTATTGACCCCTTGTGCATTTACGTAAGTATCGAGCAGCTTTTGCATCTGTGCTTCGTATTTGCCAAAGTCGCAAGCCTCGTGATACCTTAGTTGTACCGCCTTTCTTAGCTCGTTATAAAATTTAACTCTTTGCTTATAAGTTTTGATCTCCTCTTCACTTAAGATATCAGAAATTTTCTCACTTGAAAGCGCTAGTTTAAATGCCCTAGCAAACTGCGATAGCCACTCTTTAAAGTCATCTCGTTTTTGCGCGTCTTCTAAAACCGCCACGTAGCTTTCCAGATCGTCTTTAAATTTCACGCTGCTAAAAAGATCATCCAGATGAGTATAGTAAGTCTTAGCCTTTATTATCTCGCTTCTTACGTCTATCACGGCTCCAGTTATATCTTCTGGGTCAAAGCCACTTAGCGAAGCATAGCTAGTAAGCGCCTGATCAAGCTCACCTAAAAGCCCTCTATAGTCAATAATGTAGCCGTAGTCTTTCCCGTCATAAAGCCTATTTACTCTAGCTATGGCTTGGAGCAAATTATGCTCTTTTAGCTGTTTATCTATATAAAGCGTGCTTGCTCTTGGCGCGTCAAAGCCAGTTAAAAGCTTATCCACGACGATGAGCAAGTCTATCTCGTCGCCGTAAATAAATTCATCCTTCACATGCTTTAGATACGCTTCTTCGCTGCCGTAGCCCCTTATAGTCTCTTGCCACGCCTTTGCGACATACTCTTTATGACCGCCCTCAAGTTCCTCGTGCTCATTGCTTGATATCACATAAGCACTTTTTATCTCTCCAAATTCTTCAAATATCTGATGATATTTTATGGCGTCATATTTTCTTTGCGTTGCCAGCATCGCCTTAAAGCCACTTTTTTTCAAAGTCTTTTTGATGTGCTCATTTATATCCACAGCTATTAGCTCCAGCCTTTGCTCACTTGATGCCACACGCTCAAACCTCGCCCACTTTTGCTGCAAGTCCCTTTTAGCCTCATCGCCAAGCTCTCTTGATATGAGGTCAAATTTCCTAGTTAGCCCCTCAGGGTCTAGCACCTCTTGACCCACGTATCGCCCCTCGTAAAGTAGCGGCAACACAGCTCCGTCTTTTACCGCATCATCTATCGTATATCTATGAATTTCTCCGCCAAATTTGGCAAAGCTGTTTTTCTCGCGTTTTAAAAGTGGCGTGCCGGTAAATCCTATATAACAAGCAAGAGGCAACGCCTTTTTCATAGCCTTATGCAGGTCTCCACCTTGCGTGCGGTGGCTCTCATCCACTAGCACAAATATATCGCCATCTCTTATCACTACCTTTTGATTTTTCACCTTTTCAAATTTATGCACAAGCGTAGTTATCACGCTAACACCGCTTTGTAGCTTCTCTATCAGATCGCTTCCGCTACTTGCTCGCCCTGCTTTCACGTCCGTATTTTCAAAAGTCTCGTGTATCTGTCCGTCTAGATCTATCCTATCAGTTACGACGATGATCTTTGAGTTTATGTAAATTTGCTTTAAAAGCTTTGTTAGCATCACCATCGTGAGCGATTTGCCGCTTCCTTGCGTGTGCCAGATGAGTCCGCCCGCTCTTGCTCCGTCTTTTTTCGCCGATACCCTCTTTAGCGTCTCTTCGATAGCGAAAAACTGCTGATATCTGCAAACTTTTTTCATCCTTTTATCAAACACTATATAGTGCCTAACTAGCCTTAGCAGCCTATCTTTCGATAGTAGCGCAAAGAGTGTCATATCAAGCGCACTCACCTCTCTACCATTTATCACGCTCTTTAGGCTCTCTTTTGCTTTTACCTCGTCTTGTTCTTTCCACACGCTATAAAATTTAAACGGCGTTCCAGTTGTGCCGTATCTTGCCCCACTTCCATTTGCCGCGATGGTTAGCTGGATGTATTTAAAAAGGTGCGCTATCTCATCTTTGCCCTGCTCTTTTTCAAGCTGCTTTATGCCGTTTTCAAAGCTTACGCTTGATTTTTTAAGCTCGATCACGACTATTGGTATGCCGTTTATAAAAAGCACAAGATCAGGTCTTCTGTGTTTTTGTGCGTCGCTCTGGCTTACTCTGCTTACTTCAAATTCTTCCGTTACGCAAAAGTCGTTATTTTGCAAATTTTCAAAGTCTATAAATTTAAAAGAAAAGCTCCTCCTCGTCCCATCTTCTAAATTTTCTTCTAAACTGGTTCCAAGCAAGAGTAAATTTGTGATCCTTTCGTTTGCGACCATTAGCCCTTCGTTTAAAGATACCCCAGCTAGCTCATCAACCGCTTTCAAAACATTACTTTGGCTAAATTTATACCTCTTGCCCTTATACTCATAGCCATTTATCTCACCAAGCTTTTTGGTTAAAATTTCTCTAAACAAAATCTCGCTTGATTTACCGCCACGAAGCTTTAAATTTTCCTCTCTGCTTATAAATTTATAGCCCAAGCTTTGAAGTAAATTTATGCTGTTTTGCTGGATCTTATTTTCTGAAGTATCTGGGGTCATTTGGTATCCTTATTTGGCTAACTTCTCTTTAAAGATTTTTTTACAATTTCATTATTATCGTATTTATTAGTATTACTAATATCATTCAATAAAAACCTCAATGCCTCTTTAGTATCTTCATCTATCTCATCTTTTTTAAAGCGTATAACAGAGAAAAAATCATCATCTAACTTATCAAAATTCTTCTCCAGTAAATCCGCAGTATGCTCATTTTTATTTTGATTTAGTTTCGCTATTTTAGCCGTTCCAATATAATTTCCATTATTCCATATATAAAACGAGGTTTGATATCCGTGGTCATCCCATGAATATTTTTTTAAATATATTTTATTTGCCTTGTTAGTATCTTCTAATTTAAATCCTTCCGTTTTAAGAACACTTAAATAATATTGTTTATCCCTTGCTTGATTATTGGATTTTTGTATGTTTATTTCTGTAGTATTTTGCTTATTATATATTTGCAATTTTCCATTTGTTAAGTTTAAACTAATTCTATCTATCGTAGATTTTATAATAGCATCTATCTCCGATCCGTCAGTATAGTCAGCTTTAGCAATATAATTAACTCTATTTTGCTCCAAAAGAGTTTTGGCAGTTTCTTTATTTTCATCATAAACAGCAATTGAAGTTCCACCATTAGTTTTTAGTAACTTCATAGCTGGAACATCGGTTTCTCCATCACCTATATATATCATATTCTCAAATAAAATACGTCTTTCATTCTCTGGTATATATTTATTAATTAGTTTATTGTCCCAAGCGTTAAGAATTCCTTTGCTTATCCTGTATAAATATTGAGTTTTTGTCGTATAGTTAATTGCCAAAGCTGGCCAAGTCGGTTTGCCGTATTCATCATACATAAATGATGACGCATAAATATTTTTAAATTTATTCGCTATAGTCGTTCCATCGATCATTTCTTTGGTACCTGATGATACTATATAATGCTCAATCGATATCCCCTTTTGTGCAGCATAATCATTAATCCTTTCAAAAAACTCTTCCACACCGTTAAAGTATTTAACAGTTTTACCGTGTTTACTAAGCTCCTCTCTTGTAATTTTTGCACCAGCACCATCTGCTTTTTTCACAATCAAATACATATATGACAATATCTCATCCATATTGTTTTCTTCAGATAGTTCCTTTACTTTATTCCAAAAATCTTCTTTTTTTATACCTAGTGTTGTTGGTATAAAAGAATTTTCTTGTATATTTCCTCTTGCTAGTGTTCCGTCAAAATCATATGCGATTGCCATTATTACATTGCTTTTTTCACATAACATGTTCTTATTTCTCCTTTTAGTAGTTTTTGCATCAAGCCTTGTTTTTGTTTTTTCAAATTTTCAAGCTTTAAATTTAGTAAATTTATCTCATCATCGCAAGCCGTTAAAGCCTTTGCGACTTTTTGTTGCTCGTCTAAATTTGGAATTTTAATATTTAAATTTAATACCTCAGTTTTTGATATATTAAATCTTGTGCTACCTTGTGCTAATTTAAATATCTGTTTTCTAAAACAATCGCTTCTAAAATAGAATACGGCAAAACACGGGGATAAAATTTCAAAATTGTTTAACCTAAACCCGAAACAAAAACTATTTAAATACAAAATACCACATTTACTTAATAAAACAGAGCTTATCCCGACTTCGTTTGGGGTTTCTGATGAGGTCGTAAAAAATATATCTCCGAATTTAACCAAATTTTGCTCTTCATCTTCCATAATTTTTACTTTTTCAAAAATATTGATATCTATTTTAGGGTTATCAAAGATATTTTTGTACGTTATAAAATTTGAATTTCCATTTTGAAAATCTTCTGCAACTTTACCAATTAAGCCGTTATATGATTTTCCTATATTACCAAGCCTTATTTCTCGCCACTCGCCTTTGAACTCGGGAAAGCGGATCTTGGCTGTGAGTAAATTTTGCATAAGAGCTTTTTTAAACTGCTTTTTGCTTTCTATCAAATTTATAGTTAAATTTATAGCCTCATCCCAAGTAGATAAAATTTCCGCTATCTTTTTTTGCTCGTCTAACGGCGGGGTCAAAATTTTCAAAGAAAAAAAAGCATTATCTGTTATATTTATCCTATCATGCCTAGCGCCGTAGTTTGCTACACTTTTGACTTGATTTTGCCATACAATAGTTTTAAAAAAATATTCTAAAAATTTTGCCAATATCTCATCTTGAACAGTAAAAACCGTATACAACGGAGATACTATGCCCTTAGATAACATATTTCTATTAATTGGTCCAGTAGGGGCACTCTGTGAAATTCTTGGATTATAAACAAAATCGCCCAAATCAACAATGTAATAATCTTGTATATTTTCTTTATTTGCTATATCTTTATCAAAATATTCATTCTGTGCAACCAAACCATCAATGGCTGAATTTGACAAAACCAATTTAATTGAACTATTTCTATTTTTAAGAATAGATTTTTCAGCAACATCCCCAAGCCTCACGACCTTCCATCCGCTTGGTAAATTTTTAAATTCGCTCATAACCCAAGCTCCGCAAGATACTCGCTCATCTTGCTTTGAATGCTTTTTAGCTCGGCTTCTAGGCGTGAAATTTCTTTCTTTGTCGCCTCGATATCTACAATCTCTTCTTCTTCAAAGGTATCGACGTAGCGAGGGATGTTTAGGTTATAGTCGTTTTCTTTTATCTCGCTAAGGCTTGCTAGGTGGGAGTATTTTTCTATCTCGCTTCTGTTTTTATAGGTAGTGACTATCTTTTTTATATTTTGCTCACTTAGCGAGTTTTGGTTTTTGCTTTTTTCAAATTCCTTGCTAGCATCGATAAATAGCACATCTTCGTTTGAGCGGTTTTTCTTAAAAACAAGTATGCAAGCAGGGATGGTCGTGCCATAAAATAAATTTGCCGGTAGTCCGATGACGGCGTCAAGTAAATTTTCTTCGATTAGCTTTTGGCGGATCTTACCCTCATTTGCTCCGCGAAATAGCACTCCATGCGGAAGTACGACGCCCATTTTGCCGTTAGTACCCAAGCTTTTTATCATATGCACGACAAATGCGTAGTCACCCTTGCTCTTTGGCGGTAAAGCATAGCTAGCAAATCTCATAAAAGGATCGTTCACGGCAAAGTCGGCACCCCATTTATCAAGGCTAAAGGGGGGATTTGCCACGACTATGTCAAATGTCTTTATGAGGTTGTCTTGTAGGTGGAGTGGATTTCTGATCGTATCGCCCCACTCGATCACCGCATCGTTTATCTCGTGTAAGAACATATTCATCTTGCAAAGTGCGTGAGTTTGTCCGTTTTTCTCTTGTCCGTAAAGGCGGAAATTTTTGCTGCCGACCTCTTTTGAAGCCTTGATAAGAAGCGAGCCAGAGCCACAAGTAGGATCGTAGATCATATCGCCCTCTTTTGGCTCAACTAGTTTTGCAAGAAGCGTCGAAACCTCGCTTGGTGTGTAAAACTCTCCGCCTTTTTTGCCAGAGTCACTTGCAAAGTAAGCTATAAGATACTCATATGCGTCGCCTATTATGTCGTTGCCCTCAAGCATAGAAGGGCGAAGATCTAGCCTAGCGTCACTAAAATCATCGAGCAAATTTTTCAATATGGCGTTTCTCACTTTCGTGTCGCCGAGCTTGTTTTTGTTATTAAAGTCGATGCTTCTAAAGATGCCTTCAAGCTTGTCTTTATTGTCTTCTTCGATCTTTTCTAGCGTTTTGTTCATTATCTCGCCTAAATTTGCAGCCTCTTTGTGCGCCAAAAGATATTCAAAGGTGCAACTCTCATCAAGTTTAAATTTCTCTTTCTTTAGCTTTGCTTCGACCCTATCGCTCTTATCGCCGTATTCGGCTTTAAGCAATTCAAGCTTTTCTTTATAAAAATCAGATAGATACTTAACAAAAAGCATCGTTAAAACATAGTCTTTATAATCACTTCCGTCCATCGTGCCGCGAAATGTGTCGCAAGCCTTCCAAACGACGTTATTTATGATCTCTTGAGTGGTCTTTTGCATCTTAGTTCTCCTCTTTTATTAAATTTTCAAATATGCTTTTGTGGTATTTTTGCTTTTGAGCTGCTAAATTTTGCAAAATTTCGCTCTCCTCGCGAGCTAAATTTAGGTATTTTACTATCTTGTTTTGGGTTTGCAAATTTATGGCTGGTATTTTTATATTATTTATGCTTGCAATACCTATCATCGCTATTGTAGTGCCTGAAATATCTGGCGCAAGAGCTCTTTTAACGGCGCTACTGTTTAGATAATGCGCCACAAAACGCGGATCAAATATGTCGCTTTTAACCCTTATGCGAACCATCAAAGATGAGTAGATAAGATCGTCATAATCTTTGTCTATATAAACGGCGAAATTCGGCTCTCTAAGGCGCAGCAAGACATCGCCACGGCTTACTTTATACTCATCGCTTATTTTTTCGCTTGATATGAACTCATCGGCAAACGAGCCGTCAAAGAGTGCACTTTCGTTAAAGGACTTTAGCGAGACTACTTTATAGCGAAATTTCTCATCTACGTTTTTGTCTGCCTTTTTGCGGTTTAAAACTAGACCAGTTTTTATCTCAGACATATCGCCTATTTTTATCATTTTAAGATACTCCTTTCTGTATTATTTTAAAAATAATACTAATACTTTTATGAGCGAAGTATAACAAAAAAGATAAAAACTGACAATATATTTTTATATTATTTCTAAAATAATACATTAAATTGTCGGCTAAAATTTTAATCATTTTTTAGACATTAAATTTACAATATAAATTTTTATCTTATTAAAATTATCTCGCTTTTTAAACTTACTTTTGGTTATAATTACACCAAATTTGGTCGCAGTTGCGATTTACATTTGCATAAATTTATCTTCAACTACCATTTTTGCAAATTTCAAAAGTCAAATTTAACAAGTTTCGCGTGCCGAAAATATCAAATTTACATTTCTTAAATCCCAAAAGGAGATTTCATGGAATTAAAACAAACCGGTATATCACGCCGTGGCTTTTTAAAAGGTGCTTTAGCCACAGCTGCTGTTGCTACTCCGCAAACGATGCTAGCTGGCTTTACGCCCTTTAAGTCTGACTCGCTTCAGGTTTGGTCGTGTGGAGGCCTATCTGAAGCTTTTAACGAGCTAAATGCCATTTACGAGGCAAGAACAGGGCACAATATCCAATACACTGGTGCTTTTGCTGGTGCTCTTGGCAAGTCTCTTTTAGCACTTCAAAGTACGACAGAGCTCTTTGGAGCAAGGGTTTTAGAGCTTTCTAAAAAACTTCGCAAAGCTGGCCTTAGCCTCCACTTTAGGCCACTATGCTTTACCGACTACGTCCTAGTCGTGCCAAAAGGCAACCCTGCTGGCATTCGCGACTTAAAAGACCTTGCTGAGCCAGGAGTTAGAGTGATGCTGCCTCTTAGATCATCGCCTCCTGGCAGTGGCCCAGTCAAAGGGATCTTAAAAAACTCAAACCTAACTGATGCGGTGATGAAAAACATGGTCGCAAACGGATCATGCGTCATAAATATGATGTGCGAGCTAGTTGATGGCAAGGGCGACGCTTCGATCATCGAAAAACGCCTAACAACGCACGATAGATTCAAAGACAAGATCGAGTACATGCCCATCGATGAAAAGCTCATCCCGCCTGGACCGCTCACTTTTACACTAAATATAATGAAATATGTAAAAGATGAAAGGCTCGCAAATGACTTTGCAGACTTTGTTTGCGGCACCGAGGGGCAAGAAATTTTTGAAAAACATGGCTTTACCTCAATTTATTCAGCGCGTGGGCTAGAGCTTATAGAAAGGTTTGGTGTAAAAGATGTGTAGTAGCTGTAATAGCGCATGCTCTAATAGCAGTGCATGCGGCAATGTAAATTTAAAAAAGAGAAGCAAAAACTCTCCCACAACAAAGATAAGACGCCTAGTGCAGCTCATCTTTATAGCAGGCATCGGACAATGGGCGTATTATGGCATTTTTAGATGCCCTTTTGTAGTGCCATTTGTAAATTGCCAAAACTGCCCTATCATCACCTGTTGGGGGCGGATCACATCGCTGTTTTTTGGATTTTGGCTATTTATCCCAGCGCTTGTCATCCTCTTTGGTAGAGCATTTTGTGGCTGGGTCTGTCCAGCTGGCTTTGTCAATCAAATGCTTGGCAAATTTGCCTTTTTCAAGCTAAAAATTCGCAGCAAAAAGCTAATAATCGCTCAAATAGGCATGCTAGCTACCATAGCAATCAGCCTTTGGGTCTATTTCATCTGGGACAATCCACGCATGATGATACCTATAAGAACGAGCGATGAGTATTTAACTGCCGTCACTTTGTCACTTCGCTTTGGCGAATGGGAGTGGGTCACTCGCACAGTGATCATCATCTCAGTCATGCTAGCCTCGCTGATCGTAGCTAACCTTTGGTGTCGTTTCGTCTGTCCATCAGGCGGCGTGCTTGAAATTTTGCGTAGATTTTCAATATTTCGCATCTATAAAACAAGTGCCTGTGACGACTGCGACGCATGCTTGCGCAAGTGCGAGATGGGGACAAGACCTGATGAGATAAACTGCACAAACTGTGGAGACTGTCTAAATGTCTGCCATGCAAATGCCATTAAATTTGGAAGGAAAAAGAGCTAATGATTTTTCGCACTAAGGCTGATCTAGACAGCCACCCATGCTTTAACAAAAAGGCCTCCGCTAACTACGGACGCGTGCATCTACCAGTTGCCCCACACTGCAACATCCAGTGCAACTTCTGCAACCGCATATATGACTGCGCTAATGAAAACCGCCCTGGTGTAACAGCAAAGGTGCAAACTCCAGATGAATCAGTGAAATTTTTAGAAAAGCTCTTTAAATTTAGACAAGACATATCCGTCATCGGCATCGCTGGACCTGGCGATCCGATGTGTGACGCTGACAAGACGCTAGCGACCTTTGAAAAGTGTAAGTCCCACTTCCCAAATGTCCTGCTATGCCTCTCAACTAATGGCTTAGCACTGCCTGAGCACGTTGATGAGATCGTGCACCTTGGCGTGAGCCACGTGACAGTGACTGTTAATGCCGTGACGCCAGATGTTGGCTCGAAGGTCTATTCGTGGGTGAGGTATGAAAATAAAAACTACTACGGCGAGGAGGCTGCTAGGATACTGCTAGCGCGCCAAGACGAGGGTATCCGCAAGCTAAAAGAGGCTGGTATGCTAGTAAAGATAAACACCGTCGTCATCCCTGGGGTCAATATGGACCACATCCAAAGCATCTCGGCAAAGGCAAAGCAGTGGGGAGCTGACATAATGAACTGCATGGCGATGATACCGGTGCATGATACGCCTTTTGAAAATTTAAAATCCCCTTCAAGTGATGAGATCCACCGCATCCGCAGATCAATAGGTAGTGACATAAATCAAATGTCACATTGCAGTAGGTGTCGCGCTGATGCATGCGGAAAGCTTGGCGAAAGATAGCGATAAAAGGCACTGAATTTAGTGCCTTTTTTGGTTTTTGCTTGTAGCTCGTGGATTATGCGCCTTCGGCTCGTGGCTTTGTAAATTTTGTTAGATATCAAAGTTATAAAAAGGCATTGAGAAGTGCAGTTAATTCGCAGTTAGAGCAAGCTTTACTCAAAAACAAAATGGCGAAAATTTCTTTACGTTACTTTGCAAAACATCTTTTTACAAGCTCTTTTAAAAGCCATTTAAATGGGCTTTAAATCATACGTCTTAATGCTTTACCTACTATATAGACCTCAACCGCTACTATCTTCATCTATCTCGTAACTTTGATAGTCTTTGTTGATGCTTATGATATGAGTATGCCCTAAGAGCTCTTTTTGAAGCAACCTAACCATGAAATTTCTGTAAAAGTTTATGACTTTAACTTTGTTTTAAAATATAGACGCCGTTTTATGCGGCGTTTAAATTTATACTCGTATTTATTTGCTATTTCATAAATTTTGTCTTAGCAAACTGCCTAAATTTTCACTTGCTTTAAATTTACAAGCTCAAATTCTACCCAAAATTCGCTTCCAGCTCCAGCTTCACTTTTTACTCCAAGCTTTGCGCCGTGAATTTTAGCGATATTTGTAGCTATAGCAAGTCCTAGTCCGCTACCTGTGTTTAGGCTCTTGTTTCTTGAGCTATCAGCTTGATAAAATTTATTCCAGATTAGCTCGATATCTTTTTTAGAGATACCGACACCATCGTCTTTTACAGACAAAAGTGCATGCATTTTTGTGAGGGTTAAATTTAGCTCGATCTTAGCTTCTGCAAATTTTAGTGCGTTGCTTAAAAAGTTATCCACTAGCCTTGATATCATCGGCTCATTGCCAAGGATTTGGACATCTGGCGCTATATCACGGCTAAATTTTAGCCCCTTTGCGCTTGCTAGCTTTTCATAGTCGGTAGCTAAATTTTGCAAGATAGAGCTTAAATTTATATCTTTTAGCTCCAAATTTCTGCCAGCTTCGAGCCTTGAGAGCTCCAAAATTTGATCTATCAGCGAGGTTATCTTTCTTGACTGCCTAGAGATGACCTCCAGCGACTCCTTAGCCTCATCCAAATTTTGTGAGTAGTTTTTAGCGTAGTCGCTCTCAGCCATGATGACAGATAGCGGTGTTCGTAGCTCGTGCGAAACGTCTGAGGTGAGCTGTTTTTCGCTTTGATAGACCTTTTCGAGGGAGTCAAGCATCTGGTTAAAAACGCTTGCAAGTGCGTGCAGCTCGTCTTTGCCAGCAGGCAGATCTATGCGCTTTGAAAAGTCCCGGCTACTACCTATCTCAAGCGCGGTTTTAGACATTGTAGCGACTGGTTTCATCGCGTTTTTTATCGTTTTGTAGCCGCCGTAAAGCACAAAAATAAACAAAACCGGCACAAAAACGCCAAGCGCTAGTAAAAATAGCCCCTCTTTTTTAAAAAATTTCTCCGCATTTATCACGCCTCTGACCCAGACCCCTTTGCCTCTAGCTGCGATATCGTAGTAGTAAAAGCGGTTTTCGCCATTTTCAAAAAGGCGCACTGCACCGCTATTCATTTTAAGTGAAATTTGAAAGTGTTTTGGCGCTAGACCACCGATCACATCGCCTTTTGCATTATATTTTATAAAAAATATCCCATCATCGTATGGCTCAAACTCATCCATATCATTGGCTATTTTGGTGACTGATTTGGCTAGCTTTTTTTGGCTCACGTCCTCAAAAACCTCATCCGCCACGACCGCCGAGATGGCAATGAGAGCCGCCACGATAACGATGATAAAAAACGAGTACCAAAGCGTTACGCGCGCGGTTATCGGGATGTTTGCAAGCGCTTGCTTAACCCTTAACAACATAGCCAAGCCCTCTTTTAGTCTGGATCACCTCACACTCGCCAAGCTTTTTTCTTATGTTTTTTATAAGCACGTCGATGACGTTTGAGCCGCCCGTGTAGTCAAAGTCCCAGACGTGCTCTTTGATCTGGTCGCGAGTTAAAATTCTACCCTTGTTTAGCATCAAAAACTCTAAAATTTCATACTCTTTGCCAGTTAGCTCGACCTGCTCGCCACTAAATTCGACTGACTTTTTAGAAAGGTCGATCTTTAGCTCGCCTGCGCAAATTTCACTAGCCACGTTGCCGCTATTTCGGCGAATGAGCGTGCGCACTCTAGCTAGCAGCTCCTTAAAGTCAAATGGCTTGACCAAGTAGTCATCTGCACCCGCGTCAAGCCCCTTTACAACGTCATCCACATCGTCCTTTGCCGTTAGTATCAACACAGGGGTCACTAGCTTTGCGGCGCGCGATCTTTGCAAAAATGTAAGTCCGTCCATCACCGGCATCATAAGATCAAGCACGATGAGATCATAGTGCGCCACAGCGGTAAAGTCCATCGCCTCCTCGCCGTTAAACGCGCTATCGACGCTATATCCGTTTTTCTTTAGGTGCCTTGTGATGATGCTATTTAGGTCTATTTCGTCCTCTACGACTAAAATTTTCATCCCTGCCTTACCTGCCTCACTTGGTTTTGCCAGCTATTTTATCAAATTTGGCTTTTTATTTTTAGATTTAAAATTTCGCCATTTGCTGCGCCTATCTTGAAATCATATAAAAAGCCCTTATTTTTAGCCCTTGCATCATAAAAATACTCCGCTCCAAGCGTGCCAAAGCTTTGTTTTTAGACGGTCAATGATAAGCTCTTTAACTCTTTCTGGTGTGATGCAAGCCAGCCCTTCAAATTTGGCCTGCTCTTCATTTATCTTTGATAGTTCCGCTCTTTGCACCTCGTCTTTTAGGCAGTTTGTGGCGTTTGATAGCCACACTCCAGCCTTGCTAGCGCAGATGAGCGCATCTGACGTAATTTGAAGCGAAAGTTCAAGCGCTTTTTTAAAGAAATTTTTAGCTTTGTATTTTGAGGTAGCTTGACTTAAAATTTTTGTGCTATTGCTTGCTTCAATAGGATTTTTATCCAAATTTTCAGGGGTTTGCTCGCTTTTTCTTAAATTTTCGTAAATATTTTTATTAGCAGCATTTTTACTTAAATTTTCTCTCTCGTTTTCGCTTAAATTTTTATTCAAATTTCTCTCTAAACTCTGCTTACTAACTTTCTCGTTTAAATTTTGATCTAAATTTTCACTCATCTTTTTTACCTTTATAAAATTTAACGCCCAAAAAGGGCATTAGATCACTTTGTGTAATTATCGATTATTTCGCCAGTTTGAGCGTTTATGATCACTTTTTTCTCGCTCCTGTCGCGCTTAAGCTCTACTTTGTATATCCAAGCACCATTTTTATTATCAAGGTCTGCCTCATCAAGACTCCAGCCAGCTTCAAGCGCTTGAGCTTTGGCCACAGCCTCGTCGATGCTAAGAGCAAATTTCGAAAAATCTACCACTTCGATCGGCAAGATATGTTTTTTATTTTTATTCTCCATTTTAACGATCTGACCGCTATTGGCATCGATCTTGATATCTTGTTTGACACCATCTTTAAAAGACTCTATCTTATAAAATGTCACGCCATTTTTGACGTCTATCTCTATATCTTTGACGCTTGAGCCTGGGAAGTTTTTCTCAGCTATATTTAAAGCGTCTTTTGACGTGATGGCTGCTTGCAAACTTGTTGCTCCTAAAACTACCGCTAAAACTGCTGTACCTAATACATTTTTCATTTTTGATCCTTTTATTTTTAATTTCCAACTCTTGTTTGGATGAGCACATTATAAAAGCCTTAAATGAAGCTAGAATGAATAAAGGAAATTTATTTTGATCACAAATAAAACGATACACTTTGAAATAATAAATAAAACTGAGGGGAAATAAAAGAGAAAATTACAAAAATAAGAAAACTTAAAGTTCTTAAAACATCGTTAAAATCGGGGTTTTAAAGTAATTTTTGAAGATAAATGGCTCCGGATGCTGGGTTCAAAAATATATAATTCTTAAATACTCCAAAATACTCTATAAATCCCTAAAATACGCCATTTAATAGCTTAAGCATATTCTAAGTTACACTAAAATATCATACATTTTTACAAATTTCGGGAATAAATAGGGAACAAATTTAGGGGGTATTGTGGCAGGAAAGCTTAAAAATTACAACTCTGCTTTTGGAGTCAATAAATATCCCGGAATTTTCTTTAATAATCTAGCTAACGGCGACGTAGTTTTTTATATGAGAGTTACGATTGAAGGCAGAAAAGCCAACATAAAAATCGGATCAAAATCCGAAGGCGTAAATATAACCTACGCATATAATAAAAAGAAAGAATTCGACGCCAAACAAAGAAACGGCGAATTGCCGGATAGCATAACCAAGAAAATAATAGCCAAGAACAACAAAAACTCGCTTAAATTTGACGATATCGCAGATGCCTTTTTTAGTTTTAAACTAGAAAAAGAACCGGGTAACGCTACCAATATAAAAGAGCAAAGGCGAGATTATGAAATTTACCATAAGGATAAATTAGGAAGTCTAGCTACGATGCAGATAACTCCAGAGATGATAAACGAACATCATAAAGATATTTCTCAAATAATCTCGCCTAAAACCAAACGAAAGCTGTCGCAATCTAGAATAAACGCCATAATGGGTATAGTTAGGACGATTTTTAACCACGCTATAAAAAATGACCTTATTGATCATATTAACCCATATAAGATAGAGCTAAAAAAGCCGAACAACAAGCGAGAAAGATTTTTAGAGCTTATAGAGATAGAGCTTTTGCGAAATGAAGTAGCAAGTAAAGAAGACTTTGCATTAGAACTATTTGTGGAGCTAGCTTTATCCACGGGAGCTAGACTAGAGGGAATTTTAAATATCAAGAAAAAAGATTTGTCGCTATCTACTAAGTCTGTTACCATAAGCGATTTTAAGACAAAGAGCACGTACACGGGATTTTTAAGTAAAAGAGCACTAGAAAAGATAAATCAAATTTATACCACCCTATCCCCGAACGACTTTTTGGTAAATAAACCAAAAGCTACCGTTCAAAACGTCTTACAGCCGCTACTTAATAAGCTTTTTAATCAAAATTTAGATATAAGCGATGCTACTAATAGAGTAGTTATCCATACGCTTAGACATACATTCGCTTCGCATCTTGCTATAAAGGGCACTCCGATAATAACGATAAAAAAGCTAATGAACCATTCAGACATAAACCATACTCTAAGATACGCTAAACTAATGCCCGACAGCGGAAGAGAGATGGTGGAATCTTTGTATGAGTAGGTTTTTATACAAGTTACTTATTCGGCGACAAATGCGTAAAACAAACTGCATTTTATATCATGTATGGTATAATACGGCTTAGTTACACAGAAGGATTGCGATGTGGAGCGTAGAATTTGCAAGCGAAGCCATAAAAGACGAGTTCTTGGAGCTGCCGACCGGTCTCAGGCAAAGAGGTTATAAAATGTTCGAGCTCTTAGAGGCTAGGGGCAATACCTTAGGGGAGCCATACACCAAAAGCCTAAAGGACGGACTATTTGAGATACGTATAAAGTCGGATGAAGGAATAGCTAGAAGCATATATTGTTATGAAATCGGCAAAAAAATAATAATCCTACTAACTTTTGTTAAAAAAACGCAAAAAACGCCAAAAAGCATACTAAATTTGGCGGAACAAAGATTAAAGGAGTTTAAAGATGGAAACCGTTAATTTTAGAGAAGTTTTAAAAGAAGAGCTAAAAAATCCGGAATTTAAAGCGCAATACGATGCGCTGGAGGACGAATATAAAGCCATAGAAGCTTTAATAGACGCCAGAAGTGAGGCCGGGCTAACTCAAAGCGAGGTAGCTAAAAGGATGGGCATAACCCAATCAGCCGTAGCTAGGATAGAAAGCGGAGCGTATAATATCAAGTATAAAACATTCTTTAACTACATAAAAGCTTGCGGTAAAAGAGTGGCGATAGTTTGAGTGAGATTAATTATCTAATAAATGCCCAAACTAATACAGGATAAAAAATATTAAGCTTTGTCGGTTCTCAAGGCGGGGTTCTTGCGAATATGATAGCTAGGATTTGGAAAAATAAGGCTCTTATAACATGGACATATTTAAAACGCAACTAAATCGAGGTTTTAACACTACTACAAAAACAAATACGGCTATATTATAGCGATGCTTGTTTTATCAAATAATCTTAACCCCCCCCCGCACAAAATACTCTTCTTTTTGATTCTTATTTCTTGCTCAAAAAACAATCTCTACTTTAATCTTTATTTATGCTATAAAAAACTAACAACATCTTAATTTTGAAAATTTGTGCTAAAATATCAAATAAAAAATAAAAGTAAATTTCCATATAAATCAAAATTTACTTTAACTTAATAAAAAACAATCGCTTCTAATTCTATCATACAGTCTTAGAATTTGATATAATTTATCAGAATATCAAGAATAAACAACCCCTACATAGGACAATATGTTAATACTTACTTAGCAAACTCGAATGAGTTTGCTGTAAGGTCTTGGCAGACGGCCTATATTTTTCTTTGGCCGAGCAAAAGAAAAATATAAAAACTTAGACGAAACTTTATCGCTCGAAAATGATTTCTCGCCGATAAAATGTCTAAGTTTTCATATACTGTCGGTACGTTTGAGTTATGCAAGGGCTATATAACAGTAAAATACAACTTGACAAAAATTATTTTTTGATTCGACTCTATAACATAAATTTTCTTTTCTATCCTATATCAGGCTACAAATTATATTTATAATTTTTCAACATTTAACCTATATACAGCAAGTTATGTGCGATCCAATTCTAGCCTTATACTATATTTTACTATTCTTTTATTTCTTATACAAATGATAGATAATGATAAAATCGTAGCCAAAAAATATCTTAAGAAATATGCTAAATTTGCATATATAAATTATCATAAAATACCGATAAAAACGCGCTAAAATACGTTTAAGTTTTTGCTTGATTTAAGCAAGATTTCACTACAATCAAATCTCAAATTTAGATTTTCAAGCTATCATTTCGCAAAAATTAAGGAAAATCATGCAACCGATTTTTACGACGCAAATCACCAAATTTAAAGGCGCGCAAAAAAGCGTCGTTGATGATATTTTGGTGCGCGAGATCAAGCTTGAGATCTACATAAACGGCAATCGTTTCGGCGCACTCATGGCGACTCCGACCGATCAGGAGGCACTAGCTGCGGGCTATCTCATCAGCGAAAATTTGATCGCAAGCCCTGAGGATATCGAGAGTATAAAGCTTTCAGGCGACGCTTTAAGCGTGCGGGTAAAGGCTAAAATCAACGAAAAACGCCTCGAGCAGTTTGACGAGGAAAAAGTGATAATCAGCGGCTGCGGGCGCAGCTCGACGGCAAACATCGACCCTGAGGCTATTGCAGCGCGCTCCATAAAGGCCGACGTAAAATTTCACAAAGACGAAATTTTGCGCCAGATGGGGCAGTTTTACACGCAGTGCGAGCTTTACGAGATGACGGGCTGCGTGCACACGGCTAAGCTTTTCGTGAGCGGAGAGCAGTTTTACATCGGCGAGGATATTGCTCAGCACAACACCATAGACAAAGCCGTCGGCAAAGCTATACTAGCCGGTGCGCAGCTACAAAATTCGTTTTTGATGGTGAGCGGCAGGCTAAGCTCAGAAATGGTAGCAAAAGCGGTCATGCACGGCATCCCCGTGCTCGTCTCGCGCACGGCTCCCACTAGCCTTGGCGTCGTGATAGCGCGTAAATTTAACCTCACGCTGTGCGGCTTCGCGCGCGGCGAAAACATAAACGTATATAGCGGCGCGGAGAGAATCTATGAGTGAGCAAATCCGCGAACTGATCGAAAAACTATTAAATCCAAAGGGCAGGCTAGACTGCGGAGCGGCGTTTAAGATCGCCTCAAAGCTAGGCGTAGAGATCGGCGAGGTTAGCGACGAGGCCGAAAAAATGGGCGTAAAGATAGATAACTGCGAGCTGGGGCAGTTTGGCGGACTGGAAAACGGACGCGGCAAATACACCGTGATGACGCAGCTAAAACAGATGATCGACGAAAAGGGCAGAATACTGTGCAAAGACGCTAGAGACGCGGCTGCTGGCGTGGGGCTAAAGACGATCCGCTCGACGCTAAAAGACTATAAAATCGACGTAAAATACTGCCAGCTGAGGTGTTTTAAGGAGAAGAAAGGAAAAAAGATGAGAGTAAAAACCAAAACATGGATAGAAAACGACGAGGGCGAGCTGATCTTCGGTAAGGGCAAAACCGAAGTCCTAGACGTCATCGCCGAGGTCGGCTCGATCTCAAAGGCCGCCGAAATCCTAGGAATGAACTATAAAAAATGCTGGACTCATCTGCAAATTTTGCAAAAAAATCTAAAAGAGGAGCTTTTTACGACTAGGCAAGGCGGCGGCGAAAATGCCGGTACGACACTAAACGAACGCGCGCATGAGCTGATAAACGCCTATAGGCAGCTACAAAACGATATCGAGGATTTTGCGGATAAGCGCTTTAAGGAGCTATTTTTGAAAAAAGACGGCGAGAAAAAGGACTCGACCAAAGACGACGCAAAAGATAAAAAGAAATAAAACCACATCAAATTTAAGGGAGAAAAAATGTACGTAAAACTAAACGATAGGGTCTATCTAAACAAAGACAAGATCACTAGAGTAAAGGTAGATAGCGTCCAAGACGGTATCAGGATTCGCTTCTACGAGGGGCAAAATCAGGTCGCTAAAAGCGGACGCTTCGAAACAGAGGCAAAAGCCATCGAGTGGCTAGAGAAAAATTTTATAAACAAATAATAAAATGGTCGTGAGCCTCTGTGGCTCGCGCTTCTGTGCTTTATCAAGTTAAATTTGCCGCTTTGCGGTTAAATTTAGCTTGTTCAAATTTAACCTCCAAATTTACTAAATCATTTCCACAGCAAAAGCCCGAAATTTGCGAAAATTTACTATAATTACTGTATCAAATTTAAAGAGTAAAAAATGGCAAATTTAGACGAAATAAGAAAAAATATCATCCTAAAACCGGGCGTGCATTATTTTGATTTCGCGGCTTCCGGGCTTGCTTATGAGCCCGTAGAGCGCGAGATAGCAGATGTTCTCAAAACCTACGCCAACACACACTCCGACAGTAGCTCGAGCGCCATCATCACGCAGCGGCGCTACGAGGGTGCGCGCGAGAGCCTAAAAAAGCTGCTAGGCCTTGACGAGCGGTTTTATCTCATCGCCTGTGGGCAGGGTGCGACGGCAGCGATCAAGAAATTTCAGGAGCTGCTTGGCATCTACCTGCCGCCTGCAACCAGAAGCGCGATCGGCGAGGCAAATTTACGCGCCGCTCAGCCTCCGCTCGTGCTCGTTTCGCCGTACGAACACCACTCAAACGAGCTTAGCTTTCGCGAGGGGCTTTGCGACTACATGCGCGTGCCGCTTAGTGAATCAGGCGAGATCGATCTGCTAGCGCTTGAGCGCATCCTGAAGCTAAATGCCGGACGCCGCATTATTGGCTCGTTTAGCGCCGCCTCGAACGTCACGGGCGTCATTAGCGACTATAAAAAGATCAGCGAGCTAATCAGAGCTGCGGGCGGCATCGTGGCCTTTGACTGCGCGGCGCTGAGTTCGCACACAAATTTAGATTGTGACTATTTCGATGCGATTTTCCTCTCACCGCATAAGCTATTAGGAGGGCCTGCTAGCTGCGGGCTTTTGGCGATTAAAAAAGAGCTGCTCGGTAGCGACGTGCCGACGTTTGCCGCGGGCGGGACGGTCGCCTACGCTAGCCGCGAAGGGCACGTGTTTTTGAAAAATCCCGAGCAGCTAGAGGAAGGCGGTACGCCGCCTATTATCGGGCTTATGCGGGCAAATTTGGCATACGCGCTGCGAAACGAGGTGGGCTTCGAGCAAATAAAAAGCGCCGAGGATGAGCTCGCGCGACTTTTTGAGAGCGAGCTAGCAAGCATAGACGAGATCATAAACTACGCTCCAAAGTGCGCGCCGCGGCTGCCGATAATTTCCTTTAACGTGCGCGGCGTCTCGGCGTATGATTTCGCCGCGAGCCTTAGCAACGACTTCGGTATCCAGACGCGCGCGGGCGTGATGTGCGCGGGGCCGTACGCTCACGACCTGCTGGGTATCAAGGAGGGGCGCATGCCAGAAGCCAAGCCCGGCTTCGTGCGCGTGAGCCTGCACTACACGCACGCCGAGCAAGACGTGCTATATCTAGTTGGCGCGATAAAATCCTGCATCAAAAAGCACCGCGAGCTTTGGGGTGAGGAAAAGGCGATGTATGAGATGTTCGGCGGGAAAATTTTCTAAGCGTAAAAAAAGATAAAATTTAAGATTTATTGTAACTTAATGCAAACATAAAGAGTATTAAGTTACGATGAGAGCGATGAAAAATAAGCATATAGTCCGCTCCAGAATTTTGGAAAAGAAATTTAGAGAGATTTTATGGTATTTCTCGGCCGAGATAGAAGCTGTAAAAATAGAAGATTTTACCAAAATATCAGAAAAAACAATCAATTTTGCACTTGCACTCTCTTGGATAAAATAACCAACAACATCAGAATTTTAATGGCTAGCGAGTGTGAGATCTTAAAAAGTAACGAGCGTAGCGAAGTTAAAAGTATCTAAGTTTCATGCGAGATAGGAATAGACGAAAGCTACTTCGGGTCTAAAAGTGCAAGGGGTAAAAGAGGTAGAGGCACGTGGCAAATAAAACTCCGCTATTCGGAATGCTAAAGCGTAACGGTAAGATCTATATCCAAATAGTTAAAAACTGTTCTGCAAATGAACTGATACTGATATTATCGGAGTTTGACAAATTAGACGAGAGCACGATTTATTCTGATTGCTGGAAAGCTTATGACGGATTGGTAGATTATGGAGACAAAGCTCATTATAGAGTAAAACACTCAAAGAATGAATTTACTAATAGTAAAAACCATATCAATGGTATAGAAAACTTTTTAGTTGCGACTTCATCTTGCTACTACAAGCAGACGGGGATACGCCACAAGCATAGACTAGCTAAATTTAATAGGGATAAGAAAAGAGAATTTCTTGTTTGACTCGAAGAAATGCGAATTTTAGATATAATAATACCAAAAGTACAAAACAAGCAAAGTACTTACACAAGTGACGTTTCTATAAAAGAGTTTTTATCGCATTTTATTAAAATTTATAATAGAGAATCCATTTGACTTGTCTTAAGTCAAAAAATAATAGAGAAAATCTCCTCTCTGGTCGGTAACGTTATGTGGTAGATAAAAGTAAATGATATGGTGAAATTAATAAAAGGAGAATTGTTATGGTAAATATAATTATTGGGTCAACGCAAAAACCATTAGCCAGTGAAGAGTTAAAAAGATACTTTCAAAGAGATAGTGACTTAGAAGGATATCTATATATTGGATATCCAATAATAGGAACCGTAGAAGGGGCATATCCTATAGATGCATTATGGATTTCTAAAGAAAAGGGATTGGTTATTTTTAATTTAGTTGAAAATAAGAATATTGAAGGTTATGAAGAAATCCAGGATGACTGTGCTAATAAAGTTGAATCCAAATTAAAAGGATACAAACAATTGGTGAAAAAAAGGCAATTGTGTGTTGATATAAATGTGATAACTTTTGCTCCATTTATTGAATCGCTAACAGACTATAATAAGTACTATCCTTTATGTAATATTAACACCATGACAAAATGTATTTCAGAGGTAGAATGGAAAGACCAAGAGTATTATAATGATTTAGTTTCAGTTCTACAAGCAATTTCAACCATTAGAAAAGGGAAGAAGAGAAAAGAGGTTTTAAGTGCTAATTCCAAGGGTGCTAAGCTAAAGACACTGGAGGACTCTATTGCTAATTTAGATAACAGACAGAGCCAAGCGGTAATAGAAACTGTTGAGGGGGTGCAAAGGATACGCGGACTAGCTGGATCAGGAAAAACAATAGTACTTGCATTAAAAGCAGCTTATTTGCACGCTCAGCATCCTGACTGGAAAATAGCTATTACATTTAATACAAGATCATTAAAAGGGCAACTTAGACGATTAATTAATACATTTTATATAGAACAAACAAACGAAGAACCCGATTGGGATAATTTGCAAATTATGCATGCATGGGGTTCTTCTGGCGGCGGAGATAATAATGGGATATACTATACTTTTTGTGCTTTAAACAATGTGCAATATAGAGATTATAGAACAGCGAGAAATAGGTTTGGCTCATTAGATCCATTTGGAGAAACATGTGAAAAAGCATTAAATGAAGTAAAATCGAATGTTATGGAGATATTTGATGCTGTGTTGGTTGATGAAGCGCAAGATTTTTCGCCGAGCTTTTTGAGGATGTGTTATGAGATGTCAAAGAATCCTAAAAGATTGGTTTACGCATACGATGAGTTGCAAAATTTAAGAACACAGTCTCTACCGTCACCGGAAGAGATATTTGGTAATTTTGAAAACGGAACACCGAAAGTTAAATTTTATGCCCCTGAGGAAGGAAAACCACAACAGGATATTATTCTTGAAAAGTGCTATAGAAATTCAAGACCTGCATTGGTGACAGCCCATGCACTAGGCTTTGGCATATATAGAGAGAACGAGACAAATTCAAAAACAGGTTTGGTACAAATGTTTGAGCAGCATTCCTTATGGGGGGATGTTGGATACGAGGTAAAAGAAGGAACTTTAGAAGATGGAAAGCATGTTATTTTGGCAAGAACTGCATCAAGTAGTCCCGAATTCTTAGAAAAGCATTCTGATATTGATGATTTAATTATATTTAAGTCCTTTAAAAGTCAAGAAGAACAGAATAAATGGGTTGCCGAGCAAATAAAAATCAATTTAACAGAAGATGAATTAAGGACAGATGATATTATTGTAATTAACCCTGATCCGTTGACTACAAAAGTAAATGTAGCTCCTATTCGAGCTATGCTTTTTGAAAAAAATATCAATTCTCATACAGCTGGAGTAGATACTACACCAGATATATTTTTTGCAGAAAACAATGACTCAGTGGCATTTACTGGTATTTATAGAGCTAAAGGAAATGAGGCAGCTATGGTATATGTTATAAATGCTGAATCTTGTTATGATTCTTATTATGACTTAGCTAAGAAAAGGAATCAGTTATTTACAGCTATAACAAGAAGTAAAGCCTGGGTAAGAGTTTTAGGTGTTGGAGAAGATATGGATAAATTAATTGATGAATATAAAAAAATAAAGTCTCACAATTATACTTTGGATTTTATTTATCCAGATAAATCTCAAAGAGAAAAAATGAACATAGTTAATCGTGATATGAGTGCAGCAGAAAAGAATAAAGTTCAGAAAAGCAAAATAAATATAGAAAATTTAGTTACGGAGCTTGAAAACGGGGAAATTTTCTTGGAAGACTTGGGAGAAGAACAGATTGCTCGCCTAAAAAAATTGTTGAAAAGAGGTGAGCAGTTCTAATGCTGACTGCAAAAAAAATTTATACCCAGATAGAAAGGATAACAGCTGATATAATTAAAACCGGGCTTTGTGATGATCAAAATTTTCCATCTATAAGGAAATATTCAGAGGGAATTGAAGAGGTGAGTGTGAGTACTTATGACAATAATATCTTTTTAAAGAGCATTCCATATACAGATATGTATTTAGAGTTATATAGAAATAGAATGTTCAATATAAAAATGATAGATGGAGCCTTAATACAGATGCAATATCGATTTAGAAAAGATAAAATAGAGAGTCACCGATTGGCTTTTTTCCCTGCACCTGATTTAGAGATATTTCAAAACGAATCAGACCTTTATTTGGAAGATGAAATTTATAGTGATATTTTAGATAGAAGAGTAGTTTCTGTGCCTCTAAGGTTTGATTTTGATGATGGAAAGGATAGTTATGGGGAGAAGATAAGCCAACCCATTATTCATCCAGTTTCTCACCTAACTATAGGTCAATATAGAAATTGCAGAATACCAGTATCATCTGCATTGACTCCATATCAGTTTTTGAAGTTCGTTATTATGAATTTTTATAACACTGCTTATACTTCATATAGTTCTCACTTTACTGAACATAAGGATTGTTTTGATAAAACACTATACCTTGAAGAAACAGAGATAGTAAATATATGTACGCCTGTTTACAAAAAGTAAAGTACCTTTAACTTGACACAAGGTAGTGCAAAGTGGCTACTGATAATTAATCCTCAACGAGATATAGAATCTAGCAAAAAGGGGAAGCAATATATCAAGCGTATACTAAAGATAAAGTTGTTAGTAATGTGTGCTTTGAGGTATTTAAAAATGACGTCGGAGAGTTTAAATTTAAAGAGGAGCCAAAATAAATTCTGATTTATAAAAAGGGCGCAAAGCGCGCCCGAATCACGCAAATTTAAGCCATAAATTCGACTCAAATTTGCGCGTAAATAAAATTAGTTTTTGCGAGTATTCGCGTCAGGCGTGAAAAGCGGCTTATCTAGCAGCTTAAAGTCGCCGATAAATTTCTGACCCTCTTCGCCGGTCGCCCACTCTATAAATTTATTTGCGTTTTCGATGTCGGCCTTAGCGCAGTGCTTCGGATTTACCGCGATTAGCGAGTAGAAGTTCTTTAGGTCGTTGTCGCCCTCGTTGATGATGACCATCTCAGGCGCGCCTTTTTTGGTGTCCTCGTACTTGATGTAGGTGCCGCGGTCGGTGAACGTCACGCCCTTTTGCTCGGCTGCAGCGTTGATGGTAGCTAGCATGCCTTGGCCGGTTTGCATATACCAGCCGTCTTTTTCAGGCACTTCGCCGATGATTTTTTTCCAGATACCTTTTTCTTTGTTGTCAGTGCCTGATTTATCGCCGCGAGAGAAAAATTTGATATTCTCTTTTTTGATCAGCTCAAAGCTCTCTTTTATGTCTTTGCCTTTAAATTTATCGGCGATAGATTTATCGGCGATAACGACGAAATCATTGTACATTACGGCTTTTCTCTCGACGCCAAAGCCTTTTTCTACGAATTCTTTCTCAACTTTTGGCGAATGCACGAAAAGTATGTCCGCATCGCAGTTTTCGCCAAGTTTTAAAGCAGCGCCCGTGCCTACGGCGGTCCATTTGATATCGACGCCGGTTTTTGCCTTATACGTAGGGTAGATCGCGTCTAGTAGCCCCGTGTTATCAGTGCTGGTGGTGGTAGCCATGATGAGTTCGCTATCGCCCGCAAACGCCAAAACGCTCGCTATTAGCGAGCCTAATATTACTTTTTTCATTTTTCTCCTTTTTTAAAAGTATGCTATTATAGCATACTAAATTAACCATATAAACATACGGAGAAATAATATTTGGACTTTCTACTAAACGGATTCTTAGAGGCCTTTAGGCTGCTTTTTAGCGGCGATGAGGAAACGTATTCGGCGATCAGGGCGACGCTTTACACTTCGAGCTTTTCGATATTTTTTACGATTTTAGTCGGTTTTCCGCTAGGCTTTACGCTGGGATTTTACGATTTTAAAGGGCGCAGGATTTTGAGACTGCTCAGCGATACGGCGCTTGCGATGCCCACCGTTGCTATCGGGCTTATTTTGTATGCATTTATCACGCGAAACGGCCCGTTTGGCGAGTTTGGGCTGCTTTTTACGCTAAAGGCCGTGATGCTGGGGCAGTTTGTGCTAGCACTACCTATCATCATCTCGCTAAGCGCTAGCGTCGTGGAAAATATGGACAAAAAACACTATCTAACCATCCTAAATTTACGCCTGAGCGCGCCGCGGCTAGTGGGCTGCGTGCTTTACGAGCTAAGGTATGCTCTGATGGTGGTCGTAGCGACGGCGTACGGGCGTATCGTGGCCGAGGTCGGCGTGGCGATGATGATCGGCGGAAATATCAAATATTTTACCCGCACGATCACGACTGCAGTGTCGCTGGAGACGAACAAAGGCGAGTTTGCCATGGGTATCGCGCTGGCTTTGGTGCTCATCTTTATCGCGTTTGCCGTAAATTTGGCGATACACGCGCTAAAAAGGCTTGACCGATGAAATTTGACAAATTTGAAAAATTTACGCTCGCAAAAAGCGCGCTAGGCGCGTCAAACTTGAGTCTTTTCGTAAATTTAACGAGAAAGGCGCAAAGTGATAAACGTTAGAAATTTACGCCTAAACTACGGCGCGAACGAGATTTTAAACATCCCGCGCCTTGATATCGACGTCACCAAAATCACCGCGCTAACTGGCAGCAACGGTAGCGGCAAAAGCACGCTAATGCGAGTGATGTCGTTTTTACAAAAGCCCACTAGCGGCGAGGTGCGGCTGTGGGGAAGCAGCGCGCCGAGTCTAAATTTACTGCGCGACGTTAGCGTTTTGTTGCCAGAGCCCGCGCTTTTAAAACGCTCCGTGAGGGAAAATTTTAGAGCCGTTTTAAAAAGCCGCGGAGTACTGGGAGAATTTGACGAGCGAGCGAGCGAGGCGTTAAATTTGGTCGGTCTTGACGAGAGCTTTTTAAGCAAGCGCCACTTTGAGCTAAGCTCGGGGCAGACGCAGCGCGTTAGCTTTGCGTTAAATTTGGCGCTTAGATCGCGGCTTTATCTACTCGACGAGCCGACAAATAGCGTGGACGTGGGCACCTCAAAGCTGTTTGGCAAGGCGGTGCTTTATATGCGGCAAAGATACGGTTGCGGCTTTGTGATCGCTAGCCACGACGACAAATGGCTAAGCGCGGTCGCCGAAGAAAACGTCTTTTTGCACAAGGGTCGCGTGTGCGAATTTGAGTACAAAAACATATTTGACGCGCAGGGCGGAGTTTTAAAATTTGACGAAAACGCGAGCGTAAATTTGCCGCAAAATTTACGTAACGCCGTAAAAATTGCCGTAAATCCAAGTAAAATAACGCTAAGCAAAACGCCGATAGAAGGCTACTTAGGCGGCATCTTGCACTCGGTTTCGCTCTATCTTGGCAAAGATCTTTTGGTAAAAATCAAAATCGGCGACTTTCTGATAAAAACCCTGGCGCCTAATTCGCAAAATTTTAACGTCGGCGAAAATATTTATTTTAAATTTGACGAGGAAGCGTTTTTGGGGCTTGAGTGAGCCCTGAAATTTTGCAAATTTCGCTTCAAATTTTAAATTTAGACTCGTTTAACGCCCGTTAAAATAGCCGAGTTAAAAGTAAATATCAAAATGAAGCGTAAATGTAAGATATATGCGTAAATTTCATATTTCTTTTATCCCTTAAAATTCGCTACAAGTAATATGCAATTAAGGCACATTTAAGCGTATATTAATTTTTTTAATTTATTTTTTTTTAAGTATAAGAAATAAGCCAAAAAGTAGTATAGTTTCACAATCGAGAAAAATCTCAAAAAATAGACAAAAATGATAAAGGAAGGCGATGACTAGCAAGGGCGAATTTGCGGCGGGACGTGGGCTTTACTACTCGCTATTTTCGCGTTTTTTCGTTTTTAGCCAAGAAGCCGATAGATTTAGCGGCGTAAACGCGATGCTAGGCCTTGCCTCGGCGCACGCTCTAAACGAGGAATCGGCCGACGCGATAATGCGCATACAGGCAAAATTCGACGAGAAAAATTCGCAAAATTTAGCGGATGAATTCGATGAAATTTTCCACGCTCTGCCAAGTCCGCTTAGAAACTCGCTGTCCTACTACGACGAGGGCTACGAAGTCGGACACGCCTGCGCAAAAGTGCGTAAAATTTTAGCCCGCACAGACATTAGGCGCGACGAGGCTAAATTTAAAGAAAACGAAGACAACGTGGGCTTCGTGTTTGCGCTGATGAGCGAATTTATCGCGCGAGAGAGCGAGCAGGAGCTATACGGCGAGCTTGAGGAGCAGCTTTTTAAGGAGATCATAAACCCAAACATCGACGAGTTTATAAATGATCTTTTTAACCACGAAAGCAGCGAAATTTATAAAGACGTCGCAGTGCTTTTGCAAGGATTTATAGAGTTTGAGCGCGTAGTTTTAAGCGCGCCGCGTCCTATAAATCAAGGCAAAAACAAAAAGACTTTGGACGGAGTTTCAAGATCTGAGGCCATAAGAAGACAAAAAAACCGAGTGAGAAAGATAAAAGCTATGGAGGAAGAAAATGCAAAAAAATAGGCGAGAATTTTTAAAAAAGGCGGGGCTAGTCGGCGCGGCAGCGGCTACAACCGGAGTAGCAACGGCAGCGGCGTCAAACCTAAAATACGGTAAAAGCAAAAAGACCGAAGTGCTTTATAAAAGAAGCAAAAACTGGGATCTATACTACGAACAAGCGAAATAAATAAAATTTAAGAAAGGATGAATATGTCTGAGGCAAATTTACGTCTTATGCCCCACTCAAACGCAGTCGGGCGAAGATCGTTTTTAAAAATGGCCGCGCTAGCAGGCGTAGCGGGCGGCATGAGCGGGCTGGCTGCTAGCGGTGTAACTAGAAGCGCCACAAAAGAAGAAATGGCAAATCCGTTTCCAAACTCTAAAATCGTAAAAACCGTTTGTACGGTTTGCTCCGTTGGATGCGGAGTGCGCGCCGAGGTAGAAAACGGCGTTTGGGTACGCCAAGAAGTAGCCCAAGATCACCCGGTAAGCGCGGGCGGCCACTGCTGTAAGGGCAGCGACGTCATCGATATGGTGCGCTCTCACTGCCGCGTGAAATACCCGATGAAAAAAGTAGGCGGCAAATGGAAACGCATCAGCTACAAAGACGCGCTTGACGAGATCGGCGCCAAATTAAAAGCGTATCGCGAGAAAAACCCTGAACAAGTGATGTTTCTAGGCTCTGCAAAAGATTGCAACGAACAAAGCTACTACATCAGCAAATTTTCCGCGATGTTTGGGACAAACAACCTAGATCACCAAGCTAGAATTTGACATAGCGCAACAGTCGCCGGTGTGGCGAATACGTGGGGTTATGGAGCTATGACTAATCACCTTGGAGATATCCAAAACGCGAAGTCTATCTTTATAATCGGCGCAAATCCGGCTGTAAACCACCCGGTGGGATTTAGGCATTTTCTAAAAGCGAAGGAAAATAACGGCGCAAAGCTGATCGTTGTCGATCCAAGATACACGAGAACTGCTGCAAAGGCTGATTATTTTGCTCAAATTCGCCCGGGCACGGACATACCTTTCATGTATGGCATGATGAATCTCATCTTTGAAAACGGTTGGGAAGATAAGAAATTTATAGATGACCGCACGTACGGCATCGACGAGATCCGCAAAGAGGCTGCAAAGTGGACGCCAGAAGTGGTCGAAGACGTAACCGGAGTACCGGCTGCGACGCTAAAAGAGATAACGGAAGTTTACGCTAAAAACCGCCCTGGATCGGTCGTTTGGGCGATGGGTCTAACTCAGCACACCATAGGCAGCTCAAACACTCGTATCGCTCCGATCCTGCAACTAGTACTGGGAAATATGGGCGTATCAGGCGGCGGCTGCAACATCCTGCGCGGTCACGACAACGTCCAAGGCGCCAGCGATATGGCAAACGCGCCAGATAGCCTGCCTGGATACTACGCTAAAAACGAAGCCACGTGGAAATACTTCGCTAAAATGTGGAAAGTAGACTACGAGTGGTTGCAAGGTAACTTTATAAAACCTGAATGGATGTTTAAGCCGGGATTTACCCTAGCTCGCTGGTGGGCAGGCGTACTTGACGGCAAAAACGGCAATGACCCGGTTGAAAACGCAGGCGATAGCCTAAAAGCCCTAATCGTCATAGGCAACGGCATCACCTCTACCGCACAACAAGCAAAAGTACAAGAGGGCCTTGACGGCCTTGAGCTTTTGGTGTTGCTTGATCCTTTTGTAAACGACGCCGGCGTTATAACAGACAAAAAAGACGGCGTCTATCTACTGCCTGCAGCGACGCAGTTTGAAACCAGCGGCACGGTCGTAGCGACAAACCGTAGCGGTCAGTGGAGAAGCCAGGTCGTAGAGCCTCTGTTTGAGAGTATGCCAGATCACGAAATTTTATTTGAGCTTGCCAAAAGGCTAGGCTACTATGACGAGCTAACTCGCACGATCAGAGACTCCGAGGGCAAGATCGAGTGGCCTGAAGCAGCCACTCGCGAGATCGCTAGTATCGTAAAAAGCATCGGTCTAACCGGCTGGACTCCGGAGCGTCTAAAACGCCATCAGGCTAACTGGGATAAATTTGACGAAAAAACGCTAATGGGCAAAGAGGGCACCGAGGTAGCGGGCGAATACTACGGCTTGCCGTGGCCTTGCTGGACGGAAAAACACCCTGGCAGTCCAAATTTATACGATATAAGTAGACCGGTAATGCAAGGCGGTATGGGCTTTAGAAACCGCTTCGGCCTAGAGCATAACGGCGTAAATCAGCTAGCTGGCGACGGTAGCGCGCCTGTAGGCGGAGCGCAAAGCGGCGGATATCCGGAGATCAAAAAAGATAACATAGAAAAGATACTAGGCATCAAGCTAACGGATGAAGAGCGCGAAAAAATGGGCGCTACTTGGGCCACGGACGGTAGCGGTATAATCGCAGAAAAATGTATGGAAAAGGGTATTGCACCGTACGGCAACGCAAGAGCTAGAGCGGTAGTTTGGACCTTCGTCGATCAGATACCGCAGCACAGAGAGCCGCTACATACGCCTCGCCAAGACCTTGCGCAGAAGTATCCGAGCTTTGAGGATAAGCCGAATCACTACCGCGTATTTACGAAATACAAGAGCTTGCAGCTAAGTAAGGACTTCTCGAAAGAATTCCCGATAAATTTGACTACGGGACGCCTTGTAAACTTTAGCGGCGCGGGTATGGAGACACGCGCTAGTATGTATCTATCGCGTATCACGCCTGAGATGTTTGCGGATATCCATCCTGAGCTTGCGGCTAAACACGGCATTAAAAACTGGGATTTCGTATGGATTCATTCGCCTGAAGGCACGAAAATCAAGGTACGAGCTAGAGTCGTACCGTCGGTCAAACTAGATACTATATTCTTGCCGTTTCACTGGGCTGGATACATGCAAGGCATCGATATGACTGGTAATTTCCCAGAAGGCACCAAGCCTTATGCGGTAGGTGAGAGCGCAAATACCGTCGCTAACTACGGCTACGATATAGTCACTCAAATCCCCGAAACCAAAAGCGGTCTATGCCGCATAGAAAAGGCGTAAAATGAGCGAATTTAACGATAACAATAGACTTAAATTTTACTGCGACGACGATAGATGTATCGACTGTAACGGCTGTGCGGTAGCTTGCGACGAGGCTCACGAGCTGCCTCTTGGCATCCGCCGCCGCCGCGTCATCACGCTAAACGAAGGCGTACCAGGTAAGGAAATTTCAACCTCGATAGCCTGCATGCACTGCGAGGACGCGCCGTGCTCGCTGGTTTGCCCGGTTGATTGTTTTTACATCAGAGCCGACGGCGTCGTGTTACACGACAAAGATATCTGCATCGGCTGCGGATACTGTCTATACGCGTGTCCGTTCGGCGCGCCTCAGTTCCCTCGCGAGGGGGTATTTGGCGCCAAAGGTTCTATGGATAAGTGCACGATGTGCGCAGGCGGTCCGCTACCAACGAATAGCGAAGCCGAGCGCGAAGAGTACGGTCAGGATAGAATTTCCGAAGGAAAGGTGCCGGTTTGTGCGGCGATGTGCTCGACAAAGGCACTGCTAGTAGGAGAATCCGCAATGATAGAAAAAATCTACGGCGACAGAGTCAAGGCTCGCGGCTACGGCTTTAAAGACCTAAAACAAACTCTGACCTGGAAGCTCGCCTACTATGCTGGCGACAGGCTTAAGATAAAATCTTAAAATTTAGCTCGCTCTCGCCGAGATTGCGTGGGCGAGTAATCTCATCAAATTTGACACGGTTTGGCTGCGTCAAATTTGACTCACACTTCTTTGATTTCATTAAATTTTACATGGATAGTTCGTTAAATTTGACTCATACTTCTTTAGCTTCATTAAATTTTACATCGTTAGTTCGTCAAATTTGAATACTAGTAAATTTAAAATAAAAATGGATAAATTTTAGCAGAAAAAAGGGCGGTCTCCCGCCCTAAATTTACGCTCTAACAGGCGATAAATACGGATTTGCCGAGTGCATCGACATCTCGTTTTGCTCTCTAAATTTGATAAATTCCTCTTCGCTTAGACGCCTGATGTTTGCTATCGTCATCTTTAGCGGCGTGATGCCTGAGAGCGGATCGGGATCGCCGGCGTTGGCTAGCTCGTTACCGTCGGCCTCGCTATAGTGGAAGGTCGTAAATATCGTGCCTTCTTTTAGATCCGGATTTACGCGCAGTTTGGCGGCGATCTGGCCGCGTTTGTTTTGTACGAGCGCGTAGCAGCCCTCCTCTAGCTCCCTCTCGCGAGCGATATCGGGACTTACCTCGATGAGCGCGCCCTCGATGCCAGCACCGTATTCAAGAGCCGGACACTCTCTGGTCATCGTGCCCGTGTGGTAGTGATAGACCTTGCGTCCGGTCGTAAATAGGCACGGATATACCTCGTCGGGCACTTCGCTAAGCGCGCCGCTACCGACCGGATAGCCCTCCGGGATATTCATCTTGGCTCTAAATTCGGCCTCGGCTTTAGCGCGCTCCTCTTTATCGTCTACGTAAAGCACCGGCGCGAAGCGGAATTTACCGCCAGGTAGCATGGACTTATGATCTGCGTAAAGCACGGGCGTACCCGGATGCTCCTCGTCGGGGCACGGCCAGCTGATACCGCCTAGTTTGCCTAGTCTATAGTAGCTGATACCGCCGAAAAATTTAGGCATAAGCTCCCTTAGCTCGTTCCAAATTTGCTCAGGGCTCGCAAAATCAAACCCCTCTAGCCCCATGCGGTTTGCGATGTTGCAAACGACCTTCCAATCAGGCTCCACGCCGCTAACGGGCTCGCTAGCCTTTCGCGTGCGTTGGACGCGGCGAGAGGTGTTGATAAAGGTTCCGTCCTTTTCGCCCCAGCCAGCGGCAGGTAATACGACGTCGGCCTTGTGCGCGCTTTCTGTGAAAAACAAATCCTGTACTATAAAGCAGTCTAGATGATGCACGGCGTGGGCGAAGTGCTCGGTCCAAGGGTCGCTCATTACGGGGTTTTCGCCGTAGACGTAGAGGACTTTTAGCTCGCCGCTATCCATTTTATCGGGTGCTTGCGTTAGCTTAAAGCCCGGAACCGGATTTAGCTCAAAGTGCCATACTTTGCGCGCTTGCTCCTGTGCGTAAGGACTGTTTACCGCGCCGGCCGGGATGACGTTAGGCAGCGCGCCCATGTCGCATGCGCCTTGGACGTTGTTTTGACCGCGCAGAGGATTTACGCCCGCACCCTTTTTGCCTAAATTTCCCGTTAAAACGGCTAAATTTGATAGCGAAAAGACGTTTGACGTGCCGTCGCTAAACTGCGTGATGCCCATCGTGTAGCAAATCGCCGCCGCGCCTGCTTTAGCATACATTCTAGCTGCCTCTATGATGAGCTCTTTTTTTATGCCGGTTTCGCGCTCGAAACGCTCAGGCGTAAAGTCCTTAACCGCTTCTTTTAGATATTCAAATCCCTCGGAGTACTTCTCGATAAATTCGCTGTCTTGCAAATTTTCGGCTATGATTACGTGCATCATCGTATTTAGCGTTTTGATATTCGCTCCGATCGGGATTTGCAAGAAAATATCGGCTTTTTTAGCCATATCGGTGCGCTTTGGATCTACTACGATCATCTTGGCGCCTCGCTGAAGACCGCGCTGCATCTGCATAGCGATGATCGGGTGGCACTCGCTCGTGTTGGTACCGATGAGTAAAAATACGTCCGTGTCAGTCGCAAATTCGACCAAATCGTTCGTCATCGTTCCGTTTCCTAGCGTGCTGGCAAGACCTGCCACTGTAGGAGCGTGTCAAAGACGGGCGCAGTGATCGACGTTGTTGCTGCCCTGGGCGCGGAAAAATTTCTGGAAAACGTAGTTGTCTTCGTTATTTGAGCGCGCAGAGCTAAAGCCCATGATCGAGCTTGGGCCGTATTTTGCGACGGTGGATTTAAATTTATCCGCAAGGAAATCATAAACCTCCTCAAAACTCACTTCTTCAAGCTCTCCGTGCTTGTCGTAGACGCCGTTTAGCTTTCTCATCATCGGTCGGCTTAAGCGTTTAGGAGAGTTTACGAACTCCCATCCGAACATTCCTTTTAAGCAAAGCTCGCCGTCGTTTACGTGGTGGTCTTTGCTAGGTTTGGCATCTACGATTCTACCGTTTCGCACGATAAGATCGATGCCGCAGCCCGTACCGCAATATGGACAGGTGGTCTTTACGATCTCTTCCATTTTTGCTCCTTTCTGGTATTACTGAAATTCATGAGATTATTATACGACGGTAAATATAAATTTAGTTTTAAAATTAATATATTTTATTAAGAATCATTTAAGTAATATGCAAATTTAGCATATTACTCTTTTGGCTAAATTTGTCTTTAAAATCGTATTTTGAAAGTAAAATCACATATTAGTCATTTTGGTAAAATTTGTCCTACCGGTACCACTATATAACAATCTATTAAAGATTTCTCACTGCCGATAACTTGCTTATATCCCCATCTCATTCCTATCATACTTGCCTTTTATCTCATTTTTTATCTCCGTCGACTCATCATCCAGCAACCTACTAAAATTCGGTATTAGATTGCTTATTTTTGAGATAAAATTAATAACCTTCGTTTTAAAGCTTTCTAATATAGATAACTTATCCTGTAAATTTTCTATCGTTTCGTCTTTAGCTTTTACTTCTTCTTCCAGCTCGGATATTCTTTGATCTTTGCTATTTATAGAAGTTTGTAGTTTAGCGATCTCGTTTCGTTTGTTGTCATTGTCTTCTTTCAAAGCTTCTTCGTTTCTTTGCGATGCTTCTAGCCCCTCGTTTCTTTCTTTTAAGTATCGGTTTACTCCTTCTTTGTTTTTTAGCTCTTCGTTGGCTCTTTCAAGCTCGCTTTTTAGTATGTCGCTTTGACTTGCTTTTTGTTTTAATTCGTCTATTTTTTCTTTATCTGCTTCAAAGCTTTTTATTTGATTTTGCAGTTTAATGTTTTCGTTATATTTTTGGATTAGCTCGGCCGAGAGGTTGCTTATTTGTAAATTAATTTCGTCTTGGTTGTTTAGATTTGCGTTTAGCTCTTTTAGCTTTTTATTCTCTCGGACTAGCTCTTCATTAGATTGCTCTAGTTTATTATTTTTTGATATTATCTCGCCTTTATTTAAAAGTTGCTTGGTTAATTCCTCGACCGTTTGTTTTAGTTTGCCGTCGGTAATTATACTTATCTTATTTTGCATTTGCTCTAATACCAAATTTGCAAGATCTTCTACAAAAGCTTTGTCGTCCTCGGTTTCTATTCTAAAATATTCTTTACCGAATATAGGTTTTTCTTTTTTTATATACTTCTTTGCTTGCTTAATTACGAGTTGCTTTATTTTCTTTTTTAGCTTTTGCTCGTCGCTATATTCTTTTTCTGTTTTGTGCATTTGCTTTAAATTTTTATGTCTTGCCTTACTGCCGATTTCGCCACGCATTGCTACGCCTTCAAACGCCGCCCCTCCCATTTCCTGCATACTTCTACCAAAGTCTTTCGTTTCGCCCTTGCCGTTAAACCTAAGGTTTTTGTGATTTTCAAATTGATAATTCGTAAAAATAAGCTGATAATGCTTGGTCTTTTCGTCGTTATGCTCAGCGATTAGCAGGCATTTAACGCCATATTTAGCGCAATAATCGTTTGCGAATCTTCTAACTCTATCAAGCGAAACCTGGGCGTTGATAAAATTTGTCTCGATTTGGCTTAAACCTTCTTTGGGTTCTTTTGGTCTTTGAGTACCAAAGCTAATAACTACCTCTGAAAATCCTACCATGTTTTCTCGCCAACGATTCTTTACTACCTTGCCGTTTTTATAGGTTTTTGATTGGGCTTCGTAGTCGGCTTTCATCTTTTCGTAATATTTTCTCAAAAGCGCTTTTATATATTTCTTATCGCTAAATTCTTTATCTCCGGCTGCGATCTCTCGCATGTGGCCGTTGTCATTATACTCGCTAAGCACTATGTATCTATTATTTCGGCTGTTACCTCTAAGATATCCGATCTTAGAGGCGTGCTCGACCTCTCTAACATTGTGCTCGTATCGTACGATAGCCCTTCTTAAAGTTAAAAACTCGCTTCTAACGCAAAGAACCACATTGTGTCCATCGATTTGAAGGGCATTACTCATTTTTAGTCCTTTTCTTTATTATCTACTATAGGAATTAAGAGCATGTTTTAACCCTTTTTTGAAAAATATAAGCCGCAATATCAGTGATCGCAAAAGCTATACGAGAATTTTTCGCATCGCCCATTTTAATGTAGCGAGGAATATCCCTACCCTGCGATATACGAAGATCAAGAGTGGATATACCAATACCAAGAACCGCTGCGGTTTGCTTTCTGTCTAAAACCACCTTTCCTTTATATTGACTAGATATGTGCTCAAGAAGCGTTTTGTACTCTGCATCGTTATATAGTTCGTTAAGCATCCCATTTTATCCTTCTGCTTATTCTTATATAACTAATTATATGTACTTTTCATTTACTTTTATCATTTTAAGCGGTTTTTGGATAGTTTTTGAAAAAAATTAATACCCTATGGTTCCTTAGGGTATTTTAGAGCAGTTGAGAGTAAAAAATTATTTTCATGTTTTTAAAAACAAAAATAAGGTATCTTAGATTGACTTAGAAAACATAGTGAGAAATTGGAATATTAAAAAAATTTAGGAACAAATAGGGAACAAATTTAATAAAACCAGTAAAGCTTAAAGCTCTCAAAACATCGGTAAAATCGGGGTTTAAAAGGGATTTTTATAAGTAAATGGCTCCGGATGCTGGGTTCGAACCAGCGACCAAGTGATTAACAGTCACCTACTCTACCGCTGAGCTAATCCGGAACACTTGAAAAGAGCTCGTATTATAGACGAAAAGATATGTTTTGTCAATAAATTTTAGCTTAATTTATAAAAAATTGTACAGAGCCCAATAAATTTTTATAAAAGGCTACAACTAGCCTTTTATAAATCCACTTGCAATAACCTTATCGCCATCATACATAACACAAAGCTGGCCTTGTGCCACACCAAGTGCATTTTGATTTAGCGTTAGTTTTGCTGTTTTATTCTCTTTATCAACCTCAACAAAAGCATCAAGTTTAGGGCTTCTATATCTTATCTTGGTTTCGCAATCAAATTTATCTTTATCTATAAACAAATTTACGTTTTCAAGCTCGACTACTTTTTGAGCCAGGTCATCTTTTGTTCCCACAACGATCTCATTTTTATCGGCATTTATCTTTATAACAAAATGTGGCTCATGAGCACCAAAAACCTCAAAACCACGGCGTTTACCGATAGTATAGTGCATATAGCCTTGGTGGCGGCCGATTATTTTGCCATCTTTATCAACCACATTTCCTGGTAAATTTGTATTGTAATGCTTATTTAAAACTTCGATATAGGTATCTTCCACAAAGCAAATTTCGCTACTTTCTGCCTGCGTAGCAAATTCTTCAAGCACTTTTACACTTCTTGCAAGCTCTTTTATATCTTTTTTAAATTTATCCCCAAGCGGGAAAATAACATCTTTTAATATCTCTTTTGGCACTTGGGCTAAAAAGTAGCTTTGATCCTTGCTAGGATCTTTTGCACATGTGATAAATCCATCAATAACTTGCACATAATGCCCAGTAGCGAGCTTCTCACAGCCATTTGCCTTTGCAAAATCAAGCAACGCACCAAGCTTTATAAATTTATTGCACAAAGCACAAGGATTTGGCGTCTTGCCCTCTTTATAGAGCTTCACAAAAGGATCATAGACAAACTCGTTAAATTTATCCTGCAGATCCAAAATATGTACCTTTATGCCAAGATACTCGCCTACTTTTTTTACTTTTCTGATATTTTCTTCGTGATATCCTGGCTTTTGATGTAGCATCATATAGCAACCTTGCACTTCATGACCAGCTTCTTGCAGAAATTTAGCCGTCATAGTGCTATCTACACCACCGCTCATTGCGACCATTACTTTCATATTTTTTACCTCTTTGAAATTTAAAAGGGGATATTTTATATCTTATTTTTAAATAGCCAAAATTTCGTTTGCAATAAGCTCTAAATCATCGGTGATTTTGTATAAATTTATATCTTCTTTTTTTATTGTTTTTTGACTAACTAGCGTATTTTTTATAAATTCATCAAGCCCTTGCCAAAACTCACTCCCAAAAAGAAAAATTTTTACTTTTTTGCTACCAACTTGAGCAAGTACTAAAATTTCAAAAAGTTCATCAAGAGTACCAAAGCCGCCCGGAAAGACGACAAATGCGACTGAGCGATCGGTGAGTGCAAATTTTCTTGGGCTTAAATTTGAAAAGAGATATTTTGCCGTGACGTAAGGGTTTGTATTTTGTTCAAACGGAAGTCTCACATTTAGGGCTATGCTTGGCGATTTTGCACTGTCAAATGCGCCCTTGTTCGCAGCTCTCATTATGCCGTCCCCACCACCAGTTAAGATGGCATACCCTAGCGCGTTTAGCTTATAAGCTAGTTCATAAGCCTTTTTGCAGTAGAAATTTTCTTCATCAAATCTAGCCGAGCCAAAGAAGGTAACATTTTTATTTTTATATTTTAAGACGTTTGGAAAATTTAAAAGATCGCTAACTAATTCATTATTCATTATTTTAACTGTTGAAGCCTCTCGCGTTTTGAGCCTATCTGAGTGATCTGGATGCCAAAATTTCCATCGATTATGACAACTTCGCCAAGGGCTATTACCTTATCTCCGATCAAAATTTCAAGCGGATCGTTTGCTAATTGATTTAACTCGATAACTGAGCCAATATCCATGGTAAGCACATCTTTTAAAAGCATTCTTTTTGAGCCGATACGAACACGAATAGGCAGCCTAACGTCCATTATAAGCCCGATATTTCTCATCTCTTCAGCGCTAAAATCGCCCTTAGCTACGTGAGGAGTGCTTGCTGGTGCAGCTGGTGCTTCGGTCTTTGTTGGCTCAAAAAATTTCATTAGCGAATGATCGCAAGCAAAACCGATATGCTCGCTTAGATCTTCGATTTTTACATTAAATAAAAATAGCTTTTCATAAACACTAAAATCAAGCGAAGAATTTTCATCTAAAAAATTTACATTTATTACTTCAAAATTTATCTTTGGCATACCCTTTTGAGCACCCAAAGATGTACTAAAGGCACTAAAAAGATTTGAAAATATCTCTTTTGCAGCGTCAAGCTCATCACTGCCTAAATTTTCATTCTTTGAAATTTCCTCTTCGCCCATCATCCATTCGCTAATGGCACTTATTAAAACTGGAGTGCATACTATCTCTGTTTTAGCATTGATGTCGCCACTCAAAGAGATATTGGCCATCACTACCGGCGGCTTTATGCCATTTTGCGTTGGTGCATCAAATTCATTTCTTTCACCAACCTCTGGAGCTCTGCCCGTAAGTCCTTCGATAGTAGCTTTTAATTCATTAGAAAATATATTAAAAAAATCATTCATCATCTTCGTCGTCCTCTTCTTCTTCCATTTTGCGCTCATTAGCTTCATACGCCATTAGCTTCGCTTTTCGCTCTTCTTCGTATTTTTCTAAGATATTTTTGATCTCATCTTTATCAGAGCGTATTAATTGCTCAATCCTTATAGATTTTCTAAATCTATGAAGCCCAACTTCAGCTAAGAAAACTTCTTTTTTATCGATACAAACGATCGCCTTATCATCAGCTCCTCTATCAAGCCTTAAAATATCGCCTTCTTTTAAATTTAAAAACTCATTTACGCTGATGATCGATTTGCCAAGTATGGCTTCATATAAAATTTCTGCTCGTCCGATAAGTGTTTTTAGCTCTTTGTTTCTACTTTTTTTTGCACTCGTTTCACCAAGCATAATATCTCTGTTTGCAAGGCGTGAGAGTATCGGCTCAAGGTAGATGACTGGATAGCATAAATTTATCATACCGCTTGAGCCACCAACTATGATCTCCATAACGACCATGATGACGATCTCGTTTTGAGAGACGATCTGTACGACATTTGGACTGCTCTCTTTAGCTTCCACATTTGGATACATATCAGTTATCATCGACCAGCTCTCTTTTAGACGCTGCATGATCATTCTAAGCACCGCATCAAGCAAATTTACTTCGATGTCGGTTAGCTCTCTATTTGCTTCAAAATTTTCACCAGTTCCGCCAAGCAAACGATCTATCATCGGAAAAGCAATGCTTGGATTTATCTCCAAAACACAGTTTCCATCAAGTGGCTTTATAGAAAAGACGTTGAAACTAGTTGGACTTGGCAAACTCATCAAAAATTCGCCATAAGTCATCTGATCAACACTGTGAAGTCTGATCTCGACGATACTTCTCATAACACTAGAAATTTGACTAGCTAAATTTCTAGCAAGCTTATCATGGATGCCTTTTATCGCACGGAGTTGCTCTTTACTAACGCGGTTTGGACGCTTAAAATCATAAATAATAATCTGTTTTTGTTCGCCTTGCGATCTCTCTTCGACCTCGATATTACTCGTATCGCCGTCTTCATCAACAACTTCAAGTAGCGCGTCTATCTCTTCTTGACTTAAAATATCAGCCATTAAACCCCCAAGCTACGCCTGATACGATCAAGCAAACGTTTATGAATTTGTGAAATTCTACTCTCGCTGATATTCATGATCTGGCTTATCTCTTTTAAATTTAGCTCTTCATAATAATAAAGCTGAACCAACATCTGATCTCTTTCGTCAAAATCTTTTAAAGCTTCTTCTATTTTTAAAATGAGATCCTCTCTCTCAATGCTTTTCTCGACATCATTTTGACCAATTAGCTCCATTTGCTCATCTATTGGCAAAATAGTGATAATACCGCTAACGCCTCTTGCCTCTCTTATCTTCTCAATATCTTCATTAAGCTTTTCGGCCAAATACTCATCGCTTGGCTCTTCTTCGTACTCATTGAAATAATTATCTATCTCACTATTTATGCTCTTTACTAGCTTTCTATCGCTTCTGCTAACAACATCAAGCGTCCTTAGATAATCAAGCATAGAGCCATAAATTCTCTTTTTGCCATATCCCCAAAAAGAGTCATTTTGCTCCTTGTCATACTTCCTGCTAAGTTTTATCATCTCTTCAACGCCAATGCTTATTAGGTCATTTGTATCTATACTTGATGGTAGCCTCTCTTTAAGCCTAAACGCCATTGCACGCAGTGCTGGCATATATTTTAAGACGATTTCGTCTTGTTCCTTTTTTATAGTGTTTTTATAAGCGTTAAGCTGCTTTTGCTTTAACTCGTGCATTTCGTTTACCAGAATCAAAATTTTCAGCAGTCATTTTTACCATTATATTTTCCATACGCTTTTCTCTAGTATTTAGCTCAGAGATGAGATAGTCTGCGATCTCTTCGTGTTTTTGTTTGTCAAAAATTTTAGTTAAAGCCCTTTTTACATCGATGTAGTTCATGATAACAATGTGAATTATAAGATAAAAAAACAAAGTAATAACTAGTGTATAAACAAGCATTTCGATAGGCTCACTCACCTTTAGCAAGGTAAAAACTATACCTACAAAAAAACCACAAACCGTAAAAAATGCTATAAAATTTTCTGCACGCAAAGCTCAATCTCCATCAAAATTGTTCTATCAAACGCTTAAAGAAGCCCCCAAAGCTCCTGCTTTGCTCATCGTTAAGCACTTTTCGTTCCAACCTATAAAGTAAATTCGAAGCTATCTGTTTTATCTGAGCGCTAGGCTCAGCATAAGCAGCGTCGTCTGTAAAAAGCGTTCGTTGTTTTATACTTCTTGAAACATTCTTATCAGAAGCCACAAATCCTATAAGCTCTAAATTTAAGCTAGGCCCGATATTTGCATTAGCAACACGTTTGATATTTTCATAAATTCTAGTCGCTTCTGCTTCATTTTTTACCATATTTAAAAGCAAAAGCTCACTATTTTTAAACCTTGAAACGATCTTTATAACAGCGTACGCATCAGTTATCGCCGCAGGGTCAGGCACAGTCACCACGACAACCTCATCAGCCGCTTCTAAAAACAGCTGTGTACTACCGCCTATACCAGCTCCGGTGTCAATGATCAAAAAATCAAGCTCATCAAGCTCGCTCGCCTCGTCTAAAAACCTCTCAAATAAAAATTGATTGTTAAATTTCAAAATTTCATCACCGCTTTCGCCAGGAATGAGGATCAAATTTTTATTTATAGGTATCAAGATATCTTTTAGGCTGCACTCGCCTTTTAGCACGTGAAGTAAATTTTTACCCATTTTTACATTTAAGATGACATCAAGGTTTGCAAGGCCGATATCAGCGTCAAATAGCCCTACTTTGTAGCCATTTTTTGATAAAACATTTGCTAAATTTGCACTTATCGTACTCTTACCAACACCGCCTTTACCGCTAGTTATCGCAATAAAATGTGTATTTTTACTCTTGCTTTGAGACTGGACTAAATTTTGTAATTTTTGTGCTTGATTATTCATCGCTAGCCTTTTGCTTTGTAAAGCCGTCAAACACGCACTCTACTAAAAATTCGCTCTTTGCCTCTACAAGATCATCAGGCACCTCTTGGCCCACGCTAAAGTAGCTAACCGGCGTATTTGTCTCATATATCAGCGAAAAGACATTGCCAAAAATTTTTGTCTCATCAAATTTTGTGATTATCAGCGTGTCAATATCCAAAAATGAAAACCCATTATAAATTTCTATTAGATCTTCAACCTTTGAGCCAGCCGAAAGGACCAAATTTACATCGATCTTTGCGCCGCTATGCTTTAAAAATTTATCAAGCCTTTCAAGCTTTTCTTTGTCATACTGCGAATTTCCAGTCGTATCAATAAGTATCACATCACAATAATTAAGCTGTTTGATAGCATTTTGAAAGTCATCTATCTCGATAACATCGAGAATAGGCAACTTCATCATTTTAGCGTATTGAAATAGCTGCTCAACCGCTCCGATACGATATGTATCAAGCGTGATGATGCCTGTTTTATAGCGTTTTTCATTGCCGTAAGCAAAACGAGCAGCTAGCTTTGCAAGAGTCGTAGTCTTACCAACTCCAGTTGGGCCAACTAGCATCATAATACGTTGTTTTTTATCGTTTGGCTCTTTTCTGCATGGCAGCATATTTCGCAAAAGCGAGTAGAAATATCTCTTTACAGCAGTTGGATTGCTCTTCATCGAAACTGGTAAATTTTCAAGCGTCGTTTGCATAATAGCCTCTAAATGCTCATCTTTCATGCCGCTTTGTTTTGCAAGCTTATAGATACTTGCAAACTCAGGTGGGATCGAAAGATTATTGCGATTTGGTGCTTTCTCGTCCCAGATCATGTCAGTTATCAGCCCTATTTTCTCACTTAGCACGCTTACTTGCTTTGCCACATCGTCTATTTTTTTATTCATACCATTTGGTATGCTCGACTCTTTATCTTTGACGTCATCGATATTTACATTTGCGATCGTGCTTATCTCTTTTGCAGCAGCTGAGATATTTAAAAGCACGCTCTCATTTGGGTCATAAGGCTCAGGCGAGGTTGTCTTTGCCTCAAATTTAGCAGGCTCCTCTTTTATCTCAAATTTTGGCTTAGCAGGCTCATAGTTTTTATTAAATTTAGAGTAGGCATTTTCGTAATTTATGGCTTTTGTATTTGGTTTTGGAGGCTGCTTTACGTCGTCTTCTTCGACGCTTACTAAAATTTCATAAATCGGTTTTTTATTTATCGTTTTGGCTTGAATTTGTTTTGTAGTAACTAATATGGCCTTTTCGCCGCACGTTTCTTGAGCCTTTTTCAAAGCCTCAATGGTGCTCTCGCCTGTAAAAGTATGAAATTTTGTAGCCATTTATATCCTTTTAACCTCTCATAAGCCCTAGTGGTACGATCACGCTAAGCCTCTTATCAGCTCCTGGGTGCGGGACGATAAGGCGCGGCGTCTTGTAGACTTTTTTACTAAAATACAAAATATCCAAATCAAGCGTGCGTGGCGCATTTTTAAACGTCCTCACGCGCTTAAATTTACTCTCATAATGCCCTAAAATTTTTAGTAAATTTCTAGGGCTCATAGAGGTTTGTAAATTTATAACAGCGTTACTAAAATCATCCTGCGCTTCATAACCAAACGCCGCATTTATAAGGATCGGCGAGACTTCAACTACGTGAAAACGCCTATCTTCACTAACCGCTCTTATAAATTTATCAAACCTCTTTGCGCTATCGCCGATGTTGCCACCCATGCCAACTAACGCCTCATACTTAAACTCATCTCTTTTATGAAAAAAACTAGGGCAAAAACGGCTTTTTACGATCTTTCTTGCTCCAGCTAGCTTCATAAAATTTCGCATCCGCCTTCTCTTGCAACAACCACGTCCTCGATGCGCACGCCAAATTCATTTTCTAGATAAATTCCAGGCTCCACGCTAAAGACCATACCCTCTTTTATGAGTGTTTCGCTCCTTGCTGAGATGACTGGAAGCTCGTGTATATCGACACCTACGCCGTGCCCTGTCGAGTGAAAAAAGGCTTTTTCATATCCAGCCTTTGCTATCACGTTCCTTGCTGCAAGGTCTATCTCGCACGCCATAACGCCAGCTCTTGCGACCTTTATCGCAGCAGCCTGAGCCTCTTTTACGATCTCATAAATCTCTTGCATCTTTGCGTTTTTAAATTTTTGCTCCTTTGAGAAGTTAAAATTTTCATCAAAGCAAGCAGTTCTGGTGCGATCAGAGCAGTAACGCTTAAATTTAACTCCAGCATCAAGTAGCAATAAATCGCCCTTTTTTAAAATTTTATCACCAGGCAGCGCATGTGCCTTTGCGGCGTTTTCGTTTATCGCCACGATCGGATCAAAGCTAAGACCTAACTCGTTTTTTTGCCTAAAAATGAGCGAGGCGTTAAAATGAAGCTCTTTTTCACTCATTCCTTCGCCATTTTCACGCACAAATTTAGCAAATTCATCAAAACATTTCGCCCCAAATTCACTAGCTTTTTTTAAAATTTTTATCTCATCTTCACTCTTGCAAATTCTCTTTAGCCTAGAGAAATTTGCCTTTGGTTTGAAATTTATCTTAAAGCCTTTGCTAAGTGCGTTAAATTCACTTAAGCTTAGCTCATCAGGGTTAAAAACAAGGCTATTTGGCTTCATCTTTCTTAAAAATGCCCTAACCTCGCTTATTAAATTTCTCTGCGCTAAAAGAACGACTACGCCTGCATTTACGTAGCTTTTTGCCTCGAAATAATACCTCGCATCCGTGAAAAAGTATTTCACGCCATCAAGGCATAGCAAAAACTCATTGTCGCAGCTGTAGCCACACTCGTAAAATACGGCGTTTTCGTCCTTTAAGATGAAATTCATTGTGATTTTTGATTTGCTCTTACTGCTTTGATTTGCTCAAAAATTTGAAGCATGCCTATCATCGCCAAATGATAGCCAACTGGTCCAAAGCCCACGATCTGGCCTGCTGCAACTGGTGCAATTAGGCTTTTGTGGCGGAACTCTTCTCTTCTATAAACATTGCTGATATGCACCTCGATAACTGGCAGTGCAACCGCACTTAGCGCATCACGGATAGCGATAGATGTGTGAGTGTAAGCAGCTGGGTTTATGATGATGCCATCAGCATCGCCCAAGCACTCTTGGATCTTATCGACTAGCTCGCCCTCAAGGTTGCTTTGAAAAAACTCGATCTCAACGTCATTTTGATCGGCAACGATCTTCATTTGAGAGTGGATATCCTCCATCTTCATAACGCCGTAAATTCCTGGCTCTCTAGCGCCAAGCATGTTGATATTTGGGCCTTGGATAACCATTATTTTTAGCTTCTTATCCATGTCACTCCTTTTTGATTAAATAGCCCAAATTATACATTTTCGTTCCTAAATTTTCGCTACAATAACAAAAATTTAAGGCTCAAATGTGGAAATTTTAAAAGCAAAAAAGATCATCACTGGCGGAGAAAATCCAAAAATTTTAAGAAATTCTTGTGTCGTTATTGATGATGATAAAATTTTAGAAATTTTAAGCGAAAAAGCAGCGGTTGAAAAATTTAAAGAGGCTAAAATTTGCGACTTTAGTGATAGCGTGGTTGCCCCAGCCTTTGTAAATACACACGTTCATTTGGAATTTAGTTCAAACGTCAGTACCCTAAAATACGGCGACTTCATAAAATGGCTTGGCTCCATCATCGATAAAGGGAGCGAGCTAGCTAGGATGGATGCTAAAAAGGCGATGAATGAAGCTATAAATTCGATGCTAAAAAGCGGAATTTGCACCATTGGCGAGATCTCTAGCTTTGGCTCTGAGCTTGAAATTTTAGCCGCTAGCCCTCTAAAAGTCGTACTTTTTAGTGAAATTTTAGGCTCAAATGAGCAGATGGCTCAGCAAAATTTGCAAAATTTCTTAGCTAAATTTGAAAAAACAAAGGGCTATAAAAGCCAAAATTTCACCCCAGCCATCTCGCTGCACTCGCCCTACTCCGTGCATCCAAAGCTCGCCAAAGCCGCCCTTGAGATAGCTAAAAAAGATGATCTTCTTGTAAGCACGCACTTTTTAGAGAGCAAGGCTGAAAAGCAGTGGCTAGAGCACGGCAGCGGTGGCTTTAAAAAGCATCTTTTAAGATTTAGCCAAGATCCAAAGCCGATGTATGATGCGCAGGGCTACTTTGCGATGTTTCGTGAGATAAATACTCTATTTACGCACTGCGTTTATGTGAGTGATTTTGCTAAATTTAAGCCTCACCACAGCGTGACACACTGCGCCGTTTCAAATAGGCTACTTGGCAAAAAGGCGCTAAATTTAAAAGAAATTTTCAAAAACAACGTCAGTCTAAACATCGGCACAGACGGCCTTAGCTCAAATATCAGCCTAAATTTTTGGCATGAACTAAGAGCTGCCCTATTTACCCACGCTAGCCTTGATCTAAACGAGCTTGCCACTAGGCTTTTTGTCGCTGCAACGCACGGAGGTGCAAAGGCACTTAGGACAAATAACGGTGAGATAAAGGCAGGACGCGCGGCTGATCTTGCCGTCTATAGCGACCTAGAGTGCGATGACAGCGAGCTAATTTTGCAGCTCATACTTCACACAAATGAAGCCAAAAAACTATATATCGGAGGCAAAATTTGCAAATTTTAAGGCTTATTTTTAAAGGATTCTTGGGAATTTTTAAATTTATCAATAACTACTTTAAGGCGCTCATATTTTTGCTGTTCTTATTTTTTATTTTCGCGCCAGATAGCAAGATGAAAGAGCCAAATTTAGCCCGCATAGACATCACCGACACGATAATGGACACAAGCGAAATTTTAGAAGCGCTCGAAAAAGCAAGGCTTGATAGTAACATCAAAGGCGTGCTACTCTACATCGACAGCCCAGGCGGCGCGCTAAGTCCTAGCGTGGAGCTCGCCATGGCGGTCAAGCGACTAAAAGAGAGCAAAAAAGTACTCGTATACGCAGCTGGCAACATGGCAAGTGGCAGCTACTACGCTGGCGTAAATGCTGATACTATCATAGCAAACCCAGGTGCTTTCATCGGCTCGATAGGCGTCATCATGCAAGGGGCAAACATCGAAAATTTAGCCAAAACTTTAGGCGTGAGTGAGCAAGTAGTGAAGGCTGGCGAGTTTAAAGAGGCTGGTACCTTTATGAGAAGCTGGAGCAAGCAAGAGCGTGAGAGCTTACAAGGGCTCGTAAATGACGCTTATATGCTCTTTGTAAGTGACGTGGCGGAGGCTAGAAATTTAGATATCAAGAAAAAAGACGAGTGGGCAAACGCAAGGGTCTTTTTGGCGCACAATGCCCTAAAAATAGGGTTAATTGATAGCCTTGGTAGTTACATAGACGCTCAAAATGAGCTAGCAAAAATGAGCCTCGTAGATGAGCCAGTTTGGCAAGAAAAACCACAATTTGAAAAGATAATGGAGAAATTTACAAAGCAAGGCATAAACTCGCTTTTTAGTGCATTTTTTGAGACAAAGCTCAAATAATCAAAGCAAAATATTAAGGCGGGGATAAACTGCATATATAGTATAAATTTAGCTCATACTTTGCAAAAATTTTTTGGCTATATTTTTTAGCTTAAACTCGTAAAGTAGATTTTGGATTTTGTCTGCTGATTTTATATCTAAACCAAGATCATTTGCTAAAATTTTATAATAAATTTGCGGGCTATCTTTTAGATTAATTGGTGGTGATTTTGAGCTTTTTGAGAGCTTTTTGCCATCTTTTAAAAGTAGCTTATGATGAATAAAATTAGCATTATAAAAGTTAAAATTTAGCCTTTTTGCAAGGTATCTTTGAGCTAGCGTGCAAGGTATCAGGTCTTCCCCTCTAATAACCAAATTTATGCCCATATCTTCATCATCTATCATACTTGCAAAGTTGTAAGCCGGAGTAAAATCTTTTTTGTAAATCACAAAATCGCCCATTTGCTCTGCCACAAGCTTACCAAGAGGATCACCCTCATCAACGCTTAGTCTAATGGCGGTCTTGTCTTTTATAAATTTTAGATTTTTATTTTTACAAATTTTAGTGTAAATGCCATTTTCATAGGCATTCTTTGTAGTTCTAGAACATTCGCAGATATAAATTTCATCTAGTTTTTCAAGTACGTCTTCGTATCTTTTAGCTCTTACTTTAAAGCTAAAATTACGTTCAAAGTCACTTACATTAATTGGACCTTTGTCGTAATCAATTTCCAAAAAATCTAAAACATCAAAGATATTTTGAACAAATTCTTGCCGGTATCTACTAAGATCATAATCATCGATACGTAAGTGCAAAACGCCACTTGCCGAACGTATCAAAAGATAAGTTAGGATGAAGTTATAAGCATTGCCAGCATGCAAAAACCCACTAGGGGTAGGAGCTATGCGGGACGCTATGCCACCATTTGGTGGCAAATAGTCATTAATCTTTTGGTCTAGCCTCATTTACCCTTAAAGTACGTCCGCCTAGTTCTTTTTCATTTAGCGCGTCTATAGCCTTTTGTCCCTCATTTGCATCGTCCATTTCAACAAAGCCAAAGCCCTTTGAGCGATCAGTTTCTCTATCTTTTACTATTTTTGCTCGCCTTACTTCACCAAATTGTGCAAAGGCTTCCTTTAATTCTGCCTCTGTCGTCCTATACGACAAATTTCCTACATAAATATTCACAGGAGTGTTCCTTAAAAAAATTACCGATTTATTCGGTTAATGTGATAATAGCTAATTTTCGTCAAAAAGATGTAAAAAATCAAAAATTTATTATATTTTTTTGAAAAATATTCTTAAAAGCTACAAGCTCGTATATATAGAACTTTTATAACTATCACTAAACAAAATATAATCTTAAGTTTAAAAAGAATAATTAAATAAAAAATTATTTTATCTTTATAAGCTATTTATAAAGTAAATCATTCTTTACTTTAAGATACGCTTCATCGCCAAGTAAATTTTTAACTATAAAAAGTGCAAATTCCATTGATAAAGCTGGACCCTTTGCTGTGATGATGTTTTGATCTTTTAGCATGTTTTTATCGCTCACGTAGCCCCTTTTATCACTTCTTACATTTTCTTCAAATCCTGGATAACAAACAAAATGATCTTTTAGTACACCAGCGCTCTCAAGCACCATAGGAGCAGCACAAATGGCACAAATAAGCTTATTGCTTTTATCAAAATTTTGCAAAACTGCTTTGAGCCTTGTATCGTTTGCTAGATTGCTAGCTCCTGGAAGTCCCCCAGGAAGGACGATCGCATCGTAGTCTAGCTCCTTCATCTCGCGAAGTGTCACATCAGCCTTTACACTTATATTGTGACATCCTTTGATGTTTACGTCATTTAGCCCAACAATAGAAGCTATCGCTCCAGCTCTACGTAAAACATCAACAGAAGTTAGTGCTTCTATCTCCTCAAATCCATCAGCTAAAATCACAGCAACTTTTTTCATAAATTTATCCTTTACAATAATATGTTTTATTTGTTAAGTAAAATTTTATATAATATTGGCTTATTTCACAAGAAAGGACAGAGCATGCAAGTAAAAATTATTTACTGCAACTCTTGAAACTATCGTCCGGTAGCTTCTCGTGTAGAAGATGAAATAAAAGCGAACTTTAGTGATGCAAGAGTCGAAAAGGTTATAGGTGATGGTGGAAATTTCATCGTCGAGGTTAATGGAGATGTTATATTTTCTAAGAAAGATCGCATCGGAAATGATGAAGCGAGATTTCCTCACGGTGAAGAGATCACAACTCTTATAAACAAATATCTCAAAGAAAAGTCGGCTTAATGCTAGCTACCGAGACGGGAAACCGTCTCGTTTTTCCACTGTTTTTGACTTACGGTTCTACTATCCTAATATAAAAATTTTATAGTTAAAACATTTACTTATCTCGCTAAGAATTTTCATTTTTTTATATATTTTTTGATTTTTAAAGATTTTACGAGCCGATGTTTGACTATATTTGGATTTTTATAAAATATAAAAATTTTGTGTATTCTAAGCTAACACTGTTTGAAATTTTACAATGTAGAAATGAAGTTTTTTGCTAAAGCCAATACTTTTTAAATAGTGACTTTAGCTAAGCATTAGGATTACTAAACGTAAATTTAGTAAGAAAGATTAAGCTGCTTTATTTATTTGCACGCTCGATATACTCGCCGCGAACAGTATCCACACGGATAACCTCGCCCTCAAGTACGTGAAATGGTATCTGAACTACCGCACCACTCTCAAGAGTAGCTGGCTTTTTACCGCCTTGTGTGTCGCCCTTGAAATTTGGTGGAGTCTCAACTATCTTTAGCTCAACTACTTGTGGCACTTCAACGCCGATCGCATTGCCATTGTGAAATAAAATTTCAACCATCATGCCATCGATCATCCATTTTTTAACATCACCCACATCCTCATCGCTAATAGCAACTTGTTCATAAGTAACAGTATCCATAAACTGGCAATACTCACCATCATCATAAAGATACTGCATCTCTTTTTCTTCAAGATGTGGTTGCTCGCATTTATCGCCTGCGTGAAAAGTCTTTTCAAGCACTTTTCCGTCGATAAAAGATTTGATTTTCGCACGAACAAAAGCTGCACCTTTGCCCGGTTTAACGTGTTGATATTCTACGATTTTATAAGGAACGCCATCGATCTCGATCTTTAGTCCCTTTTTTAGATCGCCCATTGAATATGAAGCCATTTTTTATCCTTTCAAAATTTTATATAACTGCGTATTGAGCCCAAACGCAAGCTTCAAGTGCGTTTAGTCTCTCTAACGTTTCTGCTTTTATATGTTCATCAACCAAAATGACAGCAAGTGCCATATTGTGATCATCTCTGCCAAGACGGAAGTCTGCGATATTGATCTTTTCATCAGCTAAAATTTTACTAATCTGAGCAATAACGCCTGGCACATCATGGTTTTTAAAGATGATCATCTTACCTTTTGGCTTAAAGTCGGTCTTAAATCCATTTATCGTTACGATGCGTTGCTGATTTTCACCAAATACCGTTCCACCTACGGTTACAATGCCATTTTCGGTAGTTAAGCGAACGGTAATTTTATTTTTAAAAATACTATCTCCGCCAAGACTAGTTTCGGTCACTATACCTTTTTCATCGCATAAAAATTTAGCATTTACATAATTTATCGTTTCACCAAGACTCTCTTTTAAAGCACCTACGATTGCAAAAGTTAGCATTGAATTTGCATATTCGCTAATCTGACCGTGAGTCTCGATACGAATGGCCTTGATAACGCTTTTATTTATCTGTGCAGCAAGAAATGCCATCTTGCTTGTAAGATCGATATAAGGCTCAACAAATGGCGGTAGATCTTCTGTTTTTATAGGTAAATTTAACGCATTTGGATAGCTTATGCCGCGAGCTGCTAAAATAGCTTGCTCGACTGCCTCTACTGCGATATTTCGCTGTGACTCAAGCGTATTTGCTCCAAGGTGTGGGGTGACACTTACATTATTTAGATCAAGAAGTGGATGATCAGTTGCTGGCTCTTTTGTAAAAACATCAATACCGGCAAATGCTATCTTGCCACTTTTTAGTCCTTCATAAAGCGCTTCTTCGTTATAAAGACCGCCTCTGGCACAGTTTATAAGTCTTACGCCATCCTTCATTTTTGCGATCTCTTTGGCGCCGATCATATCAGTTGTCTCTTTAGTCTTTGGTGTATGTATCGTGATAAAATCACATGCTAAAATATCATCAAAATTTTTAGTATAAGTACCGCCCATGTCGATAACTTTAGATGGGTCAATATATGGATCATAAGCGATGATCTCCATACCAAAAGCTTTTGCACGAACAGCTACTCTCGAGCCAATATTGCCAAAGCCGATCACACCAAGCTTTTTCTTAAAAAGCTCAACCCCATACCATTTCTCACGCTTCCAGATTCTATCTAGCTTTAGATCATTATGAGCGTATTCAAGAGATCTAGCTGAAGCTAGCATATGCGCCATTGTTAGCTCAACTGCAGCAATAGTGTTTGCAGTTGGAACGTTCATAGCTATTATGCCACGCCTTGAGCACCCTTCTATATCAACATTATCTACACCAACACCAGCTCTAACAATAGCTTTTAGTTTTTTACCAGCGTTTAAAAAGGCCTCGTTTACTTCAGTTGAGCTTCTTGTTATAGCAACATCAGCCTCGCCTAAAATTTTTAAAAGTTCATCTTTGGGCGTATTAACTGCGTCTATTACATTTATATCTTGCTCTTTTTTTAAAAGTTCAAAACCTACTGAATGTATCGCATCGCAAACAATGATAGTTTTCATAATTTTACCTCTCTCACACTTGAGTGGATATCATAAACTCTTAGTTCTAAAATGATATTTTGTAGAAGTTTAGAGTCTTGAGTATTTAAAAATATCTGGCTTTTTGCACCATCTTTTACAACAGTAAAATCGACCTCGCTTTTTCTTAAAGTCTGCATCAAACAAAACATTGAATAGATATCATTTTTATCTATCAAAAGCTCATATGCAGTAATCTTTGGTTTTTCTATTTTGGGTCGGTTGTATTCTATAAAAATTTCATTTACAGGCAGCACATAATCTCTTTTTCTAATAGTTGCTAGCTCACTCATCCAGTTGGTATTGCTGGTCGTATTTTTGGTTAAAGTTTGCTCATTTGTGATATTTTCTTCATATATCTGGCTGAAATTTACACTTGCAAATTTAACAAGAGAAATTCCAACCAAACCCAATATTACAAATAGCAGGACAACTACTAATAAAAGTACGCGTCTGCCCATTTAAACTAAAGTAATTGTTCTTTTATAATATCGCCGAGTGTTACTTTATCATCATTATCATTGATCTCATTTAACACTTCACGCTCTTTTTGTTTTGCTAAACGGCGTATGCTTAGGCGAATTCTATTTTTCTTCTCATCGATAAATGCGATAGCTGCTTCGATCTCATCGCCGATCTTAAGTGTACTAACATCTACACTACCTAGATCTTCTTTGCGGATCAACGCATCAACGTTATCACCAAGCTCTACAAACACGCCAAAGTCTTTAATGTCGCGAATTGTTCCTTTTACGATATCGCCTACATTAAATTTATCAGCAAATGCTTGAACTGGACTTTGTTTTAGATCTTTTAGGCTGAGTGAAACTTTTTGTTCAGCGCTATCAATTTTGATGATTTTTACTTCAAGCTCGTCGCCAGCTTTAAACATGTCTTTGCATTTATCGTTTCTATCCCAAGATGCATCTTCATTGTGCAATAAGCCTTCAACGCAACCCACTCTAACAAATGCACCAAAATTTGTGATAGTTGTCACAACGCCTTTTACTACGTCACCCTCTTTAAATTTAGCTTTAAACTCATCAAATGGCTTTGGAAGTAAATTTTTAAGGCTTACTCTTAGGCGGTGTCCTTTTGCATCTATCTCGATAACCTCAACATCAATCTCTTGACCTTCATTGATGTGATCTTTTGGATTTTTGATATTTTTGTCCCATGAAATTTCAGATATATGCAAAAATCCTTCAATATCATTTCCAAGATCAACAAATGCGCCGTAAGGCTCGATATTGCTAACTGTAACTTTGATAGTATCACCAACCTCTAGTCCATCATTTATGATCTCTTCCCAAGGATCTGGAGTAGCTGCCTTGATAGATAAAGACAAGTGGCGTTTTTCGTTGTCATAGCTGATAACTTTAACTAAAACTTTATCGCCTTCTTTATATAGTGAGCTAGGGTTTACTGGGCCTTTATAGCTTATCTCGCTGTAGTGAACGAGTCCGTCTACACCGCCAACATCAACAAACATACCATAAGTTGTGATTTTCTTAACTGTACCCTCTATAACGCTATCATTTTCTACTATGCTTGATAGAGCTTCTTTACGTTTTTTGCGATCATCATCTAAAATTTTCTTTCTTGAGACAACAATGCTATTCTCTTCTTTATCAATTTTTACAACTCTTACTTTATATGTCTTACCAATTACTCCTTCAGCATTTTTAAAGCCACTGTGAGTTTTTGGTAAGAAAAATTCCACCCCATTTACATCTTGAGTTATAAAGCCACCTTTATTTTTTCCAACTACTTTTACTTCGATTTCGCCAGAATTTTCAGGATCGTAAGCTTCGATGAAAGCTTTAACTTTCTCTTTTCTAAGTGCTTTTTTGTGCGACACTATAGGTCTTCCATTTCTTGATCCAGTTATTACAACTTTGATCGTATCGCCAACTTTATGTGTCAGGTTGCCGTTTGCATCAGTGATCTCAGAAACATTTAAAATACCTTCTGATTTCTTGCCAACGTCTATTAAAACCTCATCACCATTGATACTGACGATCTTTGCGTCACTATCTTCTTCAGTCTTTTTAAAAGACTCCTCTAACATCGCAGCAAAATCGATATCTTCGATATCTTCGTCTTTTGCTTTTCCTAATTGAACACTTTTGTTCACAGCCATCTTGATCCTTTAAATTTTATTATGCCAGTAGAGGCAAATTGGCTTATTATAGTTAATTGTGGCTTTAGCTAGGATAAATTTTATACTTTTTTGATTCTATCAACTACTTTTTGTATGATCCAGTCAGGCGTGCTAGCACCCGCACTTATGCCACACAAATTTTTGCCATCAAACCATGATCTTTCAAGCTCTTCTTCGCTTTCAATGAGATAGCTATCTTCGCAGAAATTTTTAGATATTAGGTAGAGTTGTTTTGTGTTTGAGCTGTTTTTACCGCCGATTATTATCATCACGTCAGCTCTTTTTGCTAAATTTTTAGCAGCCTCTTGGTTTTCAAATGTCGCATTGCAGATCGTGTTAAAAACGCGCAGCTCTTTTACATGAAGCATGAGATAGTTTGCGATCTGCATAAATTTCTCAACTTTTCTAGTAGTTTGGCTAACGAGCGCGACCTTTTGCTTAAATTTAATGCCTTCTAGCTCGCTCTCTTCAAGCACGACATAGACGTTGCCCTTGGCATACGACTTCACCCCTTTTACCTCTGGGTGATGCATGTCGCCAAAGATCACCACATCATAGCCTTCTTCACTCATTTTTTCACAAATTTGTTGCGGCTTTGTCACAAATGGACAAGTTGCGTCGATCACTTTTATATCGGTCTTTTTTAGCTCTGCAAGGTCGTTTTTAGTGATGCCATGAGTGCGGATGATCGCCTTTTTCTCATCTTTTAGCTCATCTATGCCCTTAAGCGTCTTTACATTGTAGTTTTTCTCAAGCCTGTTTATCTCTTCGTTATTATGTATGAGCGGACCGATGGTTGCGGCATCTCCAGCGTTTTCAGCTATTTTTATAGCCCTTTTTACGCCGAAGCAAAATCCATAACTACTAGCAAGCTCGATCTTCAACTCTAGCTCCCATTTTCTTTAAAATTTCAGCAAAATTTGGAAACGAAGTAGCGATAAATTCGCTCTTTTCTATATGCATACCACATTTTAGTCCAAGTATGGCAAAGCTCATGGCGATCCTGTGATCTCCATGGCTATCTATCGTAGCAAATTTCGCCTCAGAGCCATTTATGATAAAGCCATCTTCAAGCTCGCTAGCATCGACACCGCACTGCTTTAGCGCATTTATCGTGACAGCTATCCTGTCGCTCTCTTTTACGCGAAGCTCTTTTGCATTTGTTAGCTTGCTTTGACCCTTAGCGCAGGCAAATGCGATGGCTAAGGCTGGGGCTTCGTCGATGAGCCACGAGATATTTTCGCTAACCTCTACACCTTTTAAATTTGGCGAGTATCTAACCTCAATATCGCCGATATCTTCGCATTTGCTTGAGGTTTTGTGAAATTTTATCTCAGCGCCCATTTTTTCTAAAACTTTGTAAGCTTCGATGCGAGTTTTATTTAGCAAGATTTTTTTTAAAATGATATGCGAATTTGGGATGATTAGAGCTGCGACTGCAAAGAAAAATGCCGAGCTTGGGTCATTTGGCACGTCTATATCAAGTGGCGCAAGCGGGCCTTTCATCGGCTCTAGCGTGATCTCTAAGCCGTCACGCTTTATATCAGCTCCCATGCCTGCAAGCATACGCTCAGTGTGGTCTCTGCTTAGCTCTGGCTCGCTAAATTTGCAGCCATTTGAGTAAAGAGCTGCTAGCAAAAGTGCGCTTTTTACCTGAGCTGAGGCGATCTTGCTATCAAAACTAAATCTTTCAAATTTAGTCCCTCTTATGCAAAGAGGGGCGTTGTTTGCGTTGTTTGCGCCATCTATCTTTGCACCCATTTCATTTAGAGGATTTGCTATCCTTGCCATCGGGCGAGAATTTAAATATTTATCGCCACTTAGCACAAAAAAGCCCTCCTGCGCGGCTAGTAGCCCCATAAAAAGCCTCATCGCTGTGCCTGAGTTGCCACACTCCAAAATTTCATTTGGCTCTTTTATCTTTTGTGGCGGAGTGATCGTTATCTCAGCTCCGTTATCTTCGATCTTTGCGCCAAGGAGCTCGACTATTTTTAAGGTATTTAGAGTGTCGCCTGCTCTTAGGTAGTTTCTAACGCGAGATGGCTTGTCACTTAAAAGCGAAAACATCGCGCATCTATGCGAGATGGACTTATCCGCTGCGATATCATCAATAGTTAAATTTAGACTTTTTTCTAATGGATAAATTCTCATCTTATTCCGATATTTAGTTTATCTTTTAGCTCACTTAAAATTTTATCCATAAGTGCGTTTATATCGTCATCTTCAAGCGTTTTTTCCATATCTTGGAATGTAAATTTAAGGCTAAGACTGATAGAGCCATTTAGCTTCGCATCTTTATAAATATCAACTGGTAAAAATTCTTTTAGCTCTTTTAGGTTTAGCCCTCTTATGCACTCATAAATTCGTCCAGCCTCAAAATTTTCAGGCACAATGAGGCTAAGATCCCTTGTTGTGCTTTGAAATTTTGAGTAAGGTACTGCCAAGATCGGTTCAAATTTGAGCTTAGTAAAATCTATCTCACAGACGTAAGCTCTTGGCAGATCTCTCTTTGCCTCTACTCTTGCATCAATCCTACCAATATATCCGATATCTTCGCCATTTTGATAGATGTGTGCTTGTTCGTATGGGCTAAGATATGAGATACCCTGGCAAGGCTTTAGCTCAAATTTACCTATGACATTTTGCACCATCGATGCAAATGCATAGAAATTTGTCTCCTCGCCCTTTGCGCCGTTTATCAGAGTCGGTTCTTTTAAAAGTCCAGACACAACAAAGCCTAGATTTAAGCCCTGGTTTGCATTTTCATCAAAAATTTCTCCAAGCTCAAATAGCCTAACTGAGCGTTTCGAGTTTTTGATATTTTTCTCACTTGAGCTTAAAAGGTGATTAACAAGTGTCGGTCTAAGCGTGTTTAACTCGTTATTTATAGGATTTAGTATCTTTATCTTGCAAGGTTTGAAATTTAGCTCACTTAGCTCATCAAGGCTGTCAAATACGTAGTGCACACTTTCAAAAAAGCCATTGTCAGCTGCTCTACACCTTAGATTTAGGGCGTTTTTATAATCAAAATATGTCTTATTTAGCCTATTTTTCTCAGAGAAATTTAGTGGTTTTGAGGCGATATTATCTATGCCTATTATCCTTACGATCTCCTCGCAAACATCGTGAGAATTTACTATATCATGGCGAAATAACGGCACTTTTACGTTAAAGCTTTCTTGCTCAACATTTACTGCGATCTCAAAGCCAAGTTTCTTTAAAATTTTAACGACGTCATTTCTAGCTATATCTTGACCGATCATATTTTTAAGCTCAAAAAGAGAGATACTTAGTGTTATAGGCTCGGTGTTTAAAAGCGACTGCTGTGAGCCAGCAAAGAGATTTAGAGCATCTTTAAAATTGGCAAGTCTTTTAAATAAATAATCCGCACCATAAGCTAAATTTGGCTCGCTACCACGACTTGAGCGATAAATTTGATCACCCTTTGGTAAATTTTTATTTTCAAAAATAGCTTTTGAAACTACATCTGGCTTTACGTAGCTAGCTTCTACTAGGATCACTTTTGACTTCTCATCTACCCTTGCTACGTCACTTTGGTAAATTCCAGCAATGCCTAAATTTTTATCCCCGCAATAAACGACACATTCGCCATTTTCGCCATTTTTTATATCAAAAACAGCTTTTTCGCCTTCACTTACTAATTTAGCGTGATCATAAGCCCTAAATAAAACACCCGTGCAAAACGTCGCATATTCAAGCAGTCTCTCAACTAAATTTGTCTTTTGGCACTCTATTAATGCTAGACGCATGCGAGTTATTAGATTTTCGTATAGTCCCTCTTTTAGCTCAAAAGCCTTATACAAAAATGACCCATTTACTTTATCCTCTGCTCGCACAGAAGCTATTCTGCCAATACCTAGTAAATTTTCGCTCTCATCGTCTTCGTGGCTATCTTTCATATTTAGATCAAGCGCTGCACAAATTTCTCTTGCGATGCCATGTAAATTTTGGCAATCGCCTCTGTTTGCCGTGATATCAACTTCGATTATCGTATCTTTAAATATCTCAAATTCGCTAAGACTTGTACCAAGTTTTAGCTTGCCGATGCTCTCATCAAGTGGTAAAATTCCATCGTTTACCTTTGGAAGTCCCAGCTCACTTGAAGAGCAGATCATGCCACTTGACTCGATACCTCTTAGCTTTGCTTTTTTTATCTCAAGACCATTTGGCATAGTCGTACCAATAAGTGCAACTGGCACAAACTGGCCAGCTTCAACGTTTTTAGCCCCACACACGATCTGAAGCGTCTCTCCACCAACATCCACTTGACAAACGCTTAGCTTATCGGCATCTGGGTGCTTTTCTCTACTTTTTATGTAGCCAACCACAATGCTCTTAGGTAAATTTATCTCTTTATAGCTATCAACCTCTAGCCCGATAGAATTTAATGTCTTTGAAAGTGTCTCGCCACTAACCTCGCTAAGGTCGATCCACTCGTTTAACCAATGCTTTGAAATTATCATTTAAACTGCTCCAACAATCTTAAATCTCCCTCAAAAAGCGACCTTAGATCAGGTACTCTATGAAGCAACATCGCAAATCTCTCAACGCCAAGACCAAAAGCGTATCCACTTACATTTTTATAGCCAACTGCCTTAAATACATTTGGATCAACGACTCCGCATCCAAGCACCTCAAGCCAAGTAGTATGCTTGCACACTCTGCAGCCCTTGCCGTGGCAGAATATACAACTAATATCAACCTCTGCGCTAGGCTCCGTAAATGGGAAAAAGCTAGGGCGAAAACGCACTTCAACATCGCCAAACATGTGCTTTAAAAAGCCCTCAAGCATTGATTTTAAATTTGCAAAACTAACTTTCTCAGCATCCTCCACCACAAGGCCCTCGACTTGGTGAAACATCGGTGTATGCGTTAAATCCATATCACGTCTAAAGACGGTGCCTGGCGCTATCATGCGAATAGGCGGCTTTTGATTTAACATAGTTCGCACCTGAACTGGGCTCGTATGCGTCCTTAAAAGTCTAAAATCATCTAGATAAAATGTATCTTGCATATCCCTTGCTGGGTGGTATTTTGGTAAATTTAGCGCCTCAAAGTTGTGAAAATCATCTTCTATAAGCGGCCCAGTCTCGAGCGAGAAATTTAGAGCTAAAAAATACTCAATTATCTTATCCATCGTAGCCATTACAGGATGAAGTGCCCCGCTAGCAACAGGCTCATTAAATAGCGTGATATCAGCGGCTTCTTTTTTCATTTTGTTATCTATCTCTTGCTCGCTAAGCTCAGCCTTTTTAGCTTCTATTAGCGCGCCAAGCTCATCTCTTTGCTTATTTAAATTTGCTGCAAATTCCTTTTTCTCATCTTCGCCAAGCTCTTTTAGCTTTGCAAAACCTTGCGCCAAGATGCCCTTTTTGCCAAAAATTTCTACCCTGACCTTCTCAAGATCGTCAAGCGTTGAAATTTCATTTTTGATTTTATTAACGAAATCTTGCAATTTTTTACCTTTATAAATTTTTGAGTCGATTTTATAGAAAAAGAGTTAAAATCAAGATAAAGAGCACGAAATTTAAGCACACTTTGATATAATTTTGCAAAATTTCAAAGGAGCTAAAATGACCATATTTGAAAAGATCGTAGCCGGTGAAATCCCTTGCAACAAAGTGCTTGAAAGCGAGAAATTTCTAGCTTTTAACGACATAAACCCAAAAGCACCAATCCACATCCTAATCATCCCAAAAAAACACTATAAAAATTTCCAAGAGATGGATCCGATTTTAATGGGAGAGATGACTAAATTTATCCAAGAAGTGGCGACCTTAATGGGCGTTGATAAGAGCGGATACCGCCTCATCACAAACTGCGGTGAAAACGGTGGTCAAGAAGTTATGCATCTGCATTTTCACCTGCTTGGCGGAGCTAAGCTTGGCTGGAGCGAAGGCGTAGCTGATCCACAAAGCACATTTTAATAACTTATAAATCTTAGACTCAAAGCATGAGTCTAAGATTTTATTTTCTTGCAGCCTTAATAGCTTCAAGCAACTCTTCAAAACCTACTTTACTTGAGTTTTCGACATCTTTTAATATTTCAACGCCAGGTAGATTTCCTTTGTCTTTATCAGCAAAAATAACCATCGCTTTTTCTAGTCCATGATGAACATTTTCATGATGAGCTGCGATACTTGAGAGAATTTTGGCATCTTTTACAAGAGTATTTTTCACATCTTTTTCATACCATTTGCCAAATCTACACTCATGAACATCTTGAATTTTATTAAATTCATTTAAAAGTATGCCTCTATATCCATTTAGCTTCATATTTATATGATCTATTTTTCCATTGCTTACATAGACTTCATTTGTAACATTTAGAGCCTGATTTAGGATATTTTGCGTATTTGAGTTTACGCTTGAGATGTTTCCTTCAAATCCACCTAAAATTTTCATAGCATTTGCAGAAATTTTTGAGAAATTCTCACTCATTTCGATCATAGTATTCGCACTTTGCTTAAGGCCATTTATATTTACTTCTACTTCAAGAGTTGCTTTTTGAGTGCGTTCAGCTAGCTTTCTAACCTCATCTGCCACGACAGCAAAACCTCGTCCATGCTCACCAGCACGGGCCGCCTCGATAGCAGCATTTAGGGCTAGTAAATTTGTCTGATCTGAGATGTCTTTAATTAGATTTATAATCTCAACAATCGAATTTACGCTTCCATCAAGTGAAGATGCGTCATTTGAAAGGTCATTACTCATCTGGCTTACTTGCTCGATCGAGTTTAAAATTTCAGCCGTTTGCGACTTGAGTTCGCCCGTCTCTTTGAAAGTCTTTTCATTTAGTCCATTTATACTTTCAAGCATTTTTAGGTTTTCTTCCATTGTTAATTGCAAGAAATTTATACCATCTTGATAACTTGAAAGCAATAAATTTACAGCCTCTTGCTTATCCTTAGCTTGCTCTTTTGGCTCGCAAGTTTTAACGTTTTTTAGCTCCTCTTTAAGCGCTAAAATCTCAGCCTTTAAAGCTTCATTTTCTCTCTCTAAAGCTTCATTTTTACTAGAAAGCTCTTTATTTTTGCCATCAAAAAACATTTTTCATCCTTTAAAATTTGTAGATTTTGCGTAATTATAGCTCTTTATTTCTTAAGCCAGTAGTCCAAAATTTCTATCTGCTCATCAACGCTTTTATTTGCCGTGCCGCCCTGCGAACAACGCGCCTCTTTTGAAGCGTGAAGATCTAAAAATTTAATAGCATTTGCATCTAAATTTTCATCCACACTTTTTAGCTGCTCTTCGTTTAATTCACTCAAATCAAGTCCCAAGCTTTCAGCCTTTGCGACAGCTTTGCCTGTGATAAAATGCGCCGTTCTAAATGGGATGTTTTTTTCACGCACTAGATAGTCTGCCAAATCAGTGGCACTTAGATGCCCAATTTTTGTTGCTTTTAGCATGTTTTTTTCGTTAAATTTAGCTGTTTTTATCATCTCGTTTAGGATAGTAGCCGAGCTTAAAATGGTTGAGACGCTGTCAAACACACCCTCTTTATCTTCTTGCATATCTTTATTGTAAGCAAGTGGCAGGCCTTTCATCGTGGTTAGTAACGCTACCAAATTTCCATTTACACGCCCAGTTTTACCGCGTATGAGCTCAGCAACGTCTGGATTTTTCTTTTGAGGCATTATGGAGCTACCCGTGCTATAAGCGTCACTGATGCTTACAAAGCCAAATTCTTGCGAGCTCCAAAGTATGAGCTCCTCGCAAAGCCTAGAAGCGTGCGTCATGAAAACGCTAATGTTAAATAAAATTTCCAGCGCAAAATCACGGTCACTCACGCTATCCATCGCATTTTGCGTGCAACCCGCAAAGCCAAGCTCACTTGCAACGATAGTTCTATCTATCTTATGAGGAGTGCCTGCAAGGGCTGCTGAACCAAGCGGACTTAGGTTGTTTCGCTCATATGAGCTAACAAAACGCTCGAAATCTCTTTTAAACATAAATGCATATGCTAGCAAGTGATAGCTAAGGCTTACTGGCTGAGCGTGTTGAAGATGTGTGTAGCCTGGCATTAGCGTATCTTTGTGATTTTTGGCTAAATTTGTAAGCGTGGCGATGAGCTCTTTAATGAGAGATGAAATTTCTAAATTTTTCTTCAAAACGTAAAATTTAAAATCAAGCGCAACTTGGTCATTTCTACTTCTAGCTGTGTGCAGTCTGCCACCAAGCTCGGCTCCGATGATCTGGCTAAGGCGCTTCTCAACTGCCATATGTATATCTTCATCTTCTAACTTAAACTCAAATTTACCTGCTCTTATCTCAGATAAAACCTCATCAAGCCCCTTTATGATCGCCTCTGACTCATCTTTTTTCAAAATTTCACAAATTCCAAGCATCTTTGCGTGAGCCTTACTTCCAGCAATATCTTCTTCAAAAAGATTTTTATCAAAATTTATAGAGGCATTAAATTCCTCAAGTAGCTTCGAGCTAGCCTCGCTAAATCTGCCTTCCCACATCTTTTTGTGTGCGTTTTCATCTTTTTTCATAGCTTTACCTTTAATTAGTTTTGCGTGATTTTAACAAAATAGCACTTAACTGGGCATTTTAACTATAAAGTTGCAAAAAAAGTTATAAATATAATTTATCTTTAAGGATATGGAAATATAATTCAAAATATAACTTTTTAAAAACTATTTTAATTTTCTATTGAGATAGTTTAAAATAAAAATAATCTATAAGAGGAAGGATGATATGCAAATAGACGCGAATATGAACTCAAATATTTTCTATCATGATGGCTATACATCTATCTCTTCAAATAGCTCAAAAACAAGCATGCTAGTATCTTCCGGCTATGACAAGAAAGATATTGTTAGAAGCAATGAAGTACATGTAGAACAAAGAGAAGATGCTAAAATTTCCTCTATAATTATTAATAAAGCAAGTGCCATACAGTTACAAAAAGACTTAGAAAAATTACAAGATCAAAAGCTAGATATTTCGCATCAAATTTCAAGCATCCAAAGCCTAAAAGATCGTAACTCTATGCAAATGCTTCATTACTTAAATTTAGAGCAGTCAGCCATTCAAAATAATATTTTAAGCATTAAAACTCAAATGATAGAAATGGCACAGGCTTAAAACTAAGCCTTGCCAATAATAGTTTCTAAAACTAGGCAAAAATCCTCTAAAAAATATCCCATTGATTTATAAAAATTGCTAGTTGCGTCTTTTTGGATATCTTTTGAAAGCTGTTTAGCATAAGGCAAGAAAAATGAGACACTAAAAGCTGCAAGAAGCTTCATAGACTCCTTAGATGCTTCACTTTTTAAGATATTTGCTAATAAAATTAGCTGATTTGAGATGCTATCAACCTCGCCCATTTTTGGCTGAAAATTTATAGCCTTATAAAATTGAGCTAGATCATCTTTTGCAGACGAAAAATAGTAACTTGCCTCAAATTTTGACTTTAAAATGACAAAATCGTCACATAAAGCAGCACTACTTTCATCTTTGATAAATTTGGTATAAAGCTCATTGCCTTTTTTATTTGCTTCGCTATTAGTCTGCGTTATCCACGCATTTGTCTTTTTGATACGCATAAAAGATGAAACATCCAAAATGCCACTAAAATTTGCAGCAATCGCAGCCGCTACAACGCTATAAAGTTCTCCAAGTTTCAAATTTTAATCCTTAAGTCGTAGATATCTAAGTCTAAGTGCGTTTAAAACGACAGTAACAGAGCTAAGACACATCGCCATTGAGCCATAAACTGGGCTTAAAAGTAGCCCAAAGACAGGGTAGAGCACGCCTGCAGCCACTGGAATACAAATCGCGTTATACATAAATGCCCAAAATAAATTTTCTTTTATGTTTGCCATAGTAGCATTTGCTAATCTAACTAGTCCAGTCACTCCACGCAAATCATTTTTAATAAGCACGATATCTCCAGCACCTTTTGCTATATCTGAGCCCGAGTTCATAGCGATACCAACACTTGCTTCTTTAAGTGATGGTGAGTCGTTTACGCCATCTCCAACAAAGATAACGCCACCATGATTTGTAAGCTCTTTTATCTCATTAAATTTATCTTCAGGCAGCATATTTGCGTGATATTTACTCACATTTAGCTTCTTAGCGATGCTTGCAACTACTTTCTCATCATCGCCTGAAAGGATCACACTTTGTAAATTTAGACTTGTAAGCTCGTTTATAACATCGCTTGCCTCGTCTTTTAGCTCATCACTAAGCGTTAAAAAACCAACAAATTTTTTATTTATAGTACAAAGTATGACGCCGCTTCCATCGTTTGTAGCCTCTTTTATAGCGTTACTTTCATCCGGATTTAAACTTACTTCATTTGCCAAAAGCAGCTTTTCGTTTCCGATTATTATCTGATTATTCTCATCCTCATAGATGATGCCTTGCCCGACAACATTTTGAAATTTTCCATTTAGCTTTTGTAAATCTATACATTTTTGCTTTGCATATCTAACGATAGCTTTTGAGATGAGATGCTCACTTAAATTTTCAGCAGAAGCGATAAGAGCTAAATCTTGCTCGCTTAAATTTAAGCTTTTGACGCTGATTTGTCCTTTACTAAGTGTGCCTGTTTTGTCAAATGCTACGAATTTAGCATCTTTTATTAGCTCTAAAACTTCTGGATTTTTTACTAAAATTCCAGCTTTTGCACCACGTGCAAGCGCGCTTACTATTGCTATTGGCGTGGCAAGTCCTAGTGCGCATGGGCATGAGATGATAAGCACGCAGATCGCGCTAGAGATCGCATAGGCGAAATTTCCACTAAAAATTATCCATATTAAAAATGTAAGAACTGAGATCGCCACGACACTTGGCACAAAGATGTTTGCTATCTTGTCAGCCAGCCGTCCGATAGGCATCTTTTTAGAGCTAGCGTCGCTTAGTAGGTTTAAAATTTGAGATAGCAAGCTCTCGTAAGAGCTCTTTGTCACCTTGACGCTTATGTAGCCATTTGTGTTTAGAGTGCCGGCAAATACGCCATCTCCCACCTCTTTATAAACTGGCAAGCTCTCGCCTGTTAGCATCGAAGCATCTATCTCAGCGCCACCTTGAACTATCACGCCATCACTTGGAATGTTGTAGCCATTTTTTACGATGACGATGTCGCCTACTTTTAGCTCATTTACATTTACCTCTTTACTATGTCCATCTGGCATGACCAAAAAGGCGGTCTTTGGCGAAATTTTAAGTAGCGTCTTTAGGTAGTCGCCTGCCTTTGCCTTTGAGCGCTCTTCAAGATACTTACCTAGCAAAACAAAGGCTATTATCATCGCTGCGCCCGAGACATAGACATTTTTTAGATCATCTGGGATGAAATCTGAAAAGATCACAACAAAAAGCGAGTATAAAAATGCACTGCCGCTTCCAAGAGCTACAAGCACGTTCATATCGTAGTTTTTGTTTTTAACAGCCTCTATGGCGTGAGCAAAGAAGTCTTTGCCACTAAAAGCTAGCACCAAAAATCCAAGCGCTAAAATGGCTAAATTTACAACCACGCTAGGCCTTACAAACATCTCAAGCGCCATGATGACCATGCTCGCTAGAAATGCAAATATAAATTTATTTCTGATCGCAGTTATATGCTCGTCTCTTTTGGCTTCAAATTCATCAATATTTGTCGCCACAAAATAGCCAAGCTTCTTTATCTTTTGCTCTAAAACTTCACGCACGCTAGCGTCTTTTAGGACAAATTCGCCGCTTGCATTTGCAAAATTTACATTTGCTTCAAGCACCCCATCTATCTTTTTAGAAACCTTCTCGATAGCGTTTGAGCAATTTACGCAGCTCATTCCAGCTATATTTAGTTTGACTTTTAAAGGCATATCAAAGCTCCTTTATAACGTCAAATCCAAGATCAGCCATTTCTGATTTAAATTTCTCTACATCGCCATCTTTTATATCGACGCTTACTTGTCTTGGCTCTTTGCTAAGATCGACTTTTATCTCGCCAAAGTCATCTTCAAGTGCGTTTTTTATAGTGTTTGCGCAGTTTTGGCAGTGGATATTGTTTACTTCAAATGTTTTCATATTATCTCCTTTATCATGTGGTCGTATTCGTGTAAATTTACAATTTTCTTGACATTAAATTTAAAGCCAAGGCTCTCGTAAAATTTACGAACTTTTGGCTTATTTGTATCTACTATTAATGAAACCTTTTTATGCCCTAATTCTTTTGCTACGACAAATGAATGCCTTATGAGCTCTTTTGCAAGCCCTTGGCCTCTAAAATTTTCATCAACAGCGATACTATCTATATAAAACTCATCGTCAAAACACTCTTTTTCTACCTTGTCATCTTTGCCAAGAGCCTTTAAATGTTGTGAAATTTCTCTATCAAGCTGCTCCGCGTCGCCACCAAAATATACACACATAGCAGCGATGATTTCCTCGTTATTTTTATAAACAAAGACATTTTTATAGCTTAGTCTATTTGTCTCACTTTTGAAAAAAATTTCTAAAATTTCATCACTTTTAATAGGATCATCGTAGCCACTTAGCTTGTAGGCGATATCCTCCATTGCTAGATTTAGTAGCTTTATGCAGCTTTTTGCATCTTGTTTTTGAGCATTTTGTATCATGTGTGTCATTATAAAACTCTAGCTTAAATTTTTACCAAATATCAACCTGCGATTTACAAATCAATAATCCCCAATAGGCAAAGTAAAAATGTTTTAAAAAAGTATAAAATTTTTTTAGTTATAATCCGTAAAAAATTTATTTAAGGATATTTATGGGACGAGCATTTGAGTACCGAAGAGCGGCAAAAGAAGCTAGATGGGATAAGATGAGCAAGGTATTTCCAAAACTTGCAAAAGCTATAACAGTAGCCGCAAAAGATGGTGGTTGTGATCCAGATATGAACCCTAAACTTCGTGCAGCTATCGCAGCAGCAAAAGCTGAAAATATGCCAAAAGACAACATCGATGCAGCTATAAAAAGAGCAAATGGCAAAGATAGCGCCGATATTAAGACTATTTTTTATGACGGCAAAGCAGCTCACGGCGTGCAAATCATCGTTGAGTGTGCGACTGACAATCCAACAAGAACAGTTGCAAATGTAAAAGCGATATTTAGCAAAAATGGCGGAGAAATTTTGCCAAGTGGCAGCCTTAGCTTTATGTTTACAAGAAAGAGCGTTTTTGAGCTTGAAAAACCAAGTGCAGATATCGAAGAGATCGAGCTTGAGCTGATTGATTATGGTCTAAGTGACATCGAAGAAGACGAAAACGCACTATTTGTTTATGGCGATTACGCAAATTTTGGCACACTTCATGAAGGCATAGAGAAGCTAAATTTAGTAGTTAAAAAAGCTTCACTTCAGTACTTACCAAATCAAACCGTGAGCCTAAATGAAGAGCAAATGCTTGAGGTCGAGAGGCTTCTTGACAAGCTAGAAGACGACGATGACGTCCAAGCAGTTTATACAAATATCGAATAAAAAGGAAATACATGCGTTTTGATGAATTAAAAGTTTATGACATAAATTTAGATGAGCTTAAAAAAGATAAATTTGCAGTTTTAGAGACAGACAAAGGCGAGATCAGACTTGAACTTTTTGCCGAGGAAGCTCCACAAGCTGTTACAAATTTTGTACATTTGATAAAATCGGGCTTTTATAATGGTCTAAATTTTCACAGAGTTATACCAAATTTTGTCATCCAAGGTGGCTGCCCAAATGGAACAGGCACAGGCGGTCTTGGCTGGAGAATAAAATGTGAATGCGATAAGCAAAAGGTAAAACACGAGCGCGGTAGCCTTAGCATGGCTCATGCGGGACGTGATACTGGCGGATCACAGTTTTTCATCTGTCATAGCAAGCAACCTCATCTTGATGGCGTGCATACAGTCTTTGGAAAATGTGTTGATGAAGAGAGCCTAAAGGTGCTTGACGCCATAAGACAAGGCGATAAGATCATCTCTGCTAAGATCAGAGAAAGCCTATAAAGGGGAAAATTTATGAATAATGCTAAAAAGCAAGGAAATCTTGCTGTAAGATTATTTACCAATCTTGCCTTTTGGGTTGTGATCGGTATTGTTGGTGGCGTTATCGTTGGCATGGTCGCGCCTGAGCTTGGTATAGCAAGCAAACCAGGCATTGATTATTTTATAAAAGCACTTAAAATTTTAATCGGTCCTATTATCTTTTTAACGATCGTTTCAGGTATCGTTGGACTTGAGAGCCTAAAAGATCTTGGATCTATTGGATTAAAGGCATTTATCTATTTTGAGATAGTTAGCACACTTGCGCTTGCTGTTGGTATCATCTTTGGCGAGACACTTCGTCCAGGACATGGTATGAATCTTGACTACACTCAGCTTGATGCCTCAAGCGTAGCTAAATTTACATCTCAGGCTGCAAATATGGACGCAAATAGCGGATTTGTAGCACATACGCTTCATCTTTTAAGAGGTGCTGTGCCAGTAGATGACATCTTCCCTTACGTGCATATACTTGATCCATTTATAAAATCAAACACACTTCAAGTACTTTTCATGGCCATTATTGTTGCCATCGTGCTTTCGCTACTAGCACATGATAAAAAACAAGCTTGCCTAAAGCCACTTGAATTTATTCAGCACTATGTCTTAAAACTTCTTAGCTGGCTTATGCTCTTTAGCCCAGTGGCTGCATTTTCAGCTATGGCTTATCTGATCGGCAAATTTGGTATCGGAACGCTTCTTGGCATGATGGAGCTTTTGGTTGTTATGGCACTTGCAAGCTGCTTTTTCATATTTGTCGTGCTTGGTGTTATCTGCTATTTTGCAAAAATCAATGTCTTTAAATTTATGCGTTTTATCTCAAAAGAGGTATTGGTAGTCTTTGCGACAAGCTCGAGCGAAACAGCTCTTGCACCACTTATGCAAAAGCTAGAATCAGCTGGTATAAATAGAGGCGCTGTTGGACTTATCATTCCAACTGGCTACTCATTTAACCTTGACTGCACCAACATCTATCTAAGTTTAAGCGTTATCTTCTTAGCTCAAGCTTTCAACATCCCGCTAAGCTTTGAGCATCTAATAAGCATTTTAATCGTACTAATGATCACAAGCAAAGGCGCTGTTGGCGTGACAGGATCAGGCTTTGTCGTCCTTGCTGGAACACTAAGCGCACTTCCAAGCACTGGCATACCAGTCGTCACCGTAGCCGTGCTACTTGGCGTTGATAAATTTATGTCAGAAATGCGTGCTGTTGGCAATCTCTGCGGTAATGCCGTTGGCTGCATGATAGTTTCTATCTGGGATAAAAAAGTCGATATGGATAAATTTAGATACGCACTAGATCATCCTGAGGAATTTCACTTTCACTCATAATATAACTTTATAACTATAAGGGCAGCTTTGCCCTTATTTTTTCTTTTTACCCTAAATTTATGCGATCTATCTCCTCCTCTCAAACCTATAAAAATTTTTAGAAAACAACACAATAAATGATATTTGATAACTGGTTCAAGCGCAAAAAGAAAAACTAGGGACTAAGTGTAATAGGAAAATTTTGTTAGTAACTCATATATTTGGCAATATCTAATATTTTGTTACTTACTAGAATAAATTTACAAATGTAATAACTTGAGCTTATAATTTAGAAGAGAAATACTTTAAATTTAGTCATATAAAAAATATTAACTAAAAATTCTTGTAAGATATTAGGAACAGCCTTGCAAACTCTTTGCAAGGCTATATATAAATTAAGCTCTTGGACCAGCTTTAGCGTATTCAACACCCTCTTTTACATCTTCATAGCGTTTGAAATTTTCAACAAACATTTTAGCTAGCTTATCGCGTGAAGCGTTATACTGAGCTGGATTTGCCCATGTGTTTATAGGATTTAGCAGTTTTGTCTCGACGCCATCAAGCTCTTTTGGGATAGCAAAGTTAAATTTATCAAAATTTTCAAACTCACATTTTGTGATGCTGCCATCAAGGATCGCATTTATGCAAGCACGAGTTGCTTTTATGCTCATACGCTTGCCAACGCCGTAAGCACCGCCGCTCCAGCCTGTATTTACAAGATAGACATTAACGCCGTGTTTATCGATCTTCTCACCTAGTAGTTTTGCATAAACAGTTGGGTGAAGTGGCATAAATGGCTCGCCAAAGCAAGCACTAAAAGTAGCGACAGGTTCAGTTATACCGCGCTCTGTGCCAGCAACTTTTGCTGTGTAGCCACTTAGGAAATAATACATCGCCTGCTCTTTTGTCAGCTTTGCAACTGGAGGGAGCACGCCAAAAGCATCAGCACTTAAAAAGATGATATTTTTTGGATGGCCAGCGCTTGAGCTTGGCTCATAGTTATCGATGTGATAGATTGGATAGCTCACGCGTGTATTTTCAGTTTTTGAGCCGTCTTTGTAATCAACCACGCCCTTTTCGTCAGCTACAACGTTTTCAAGTAACGCATCACGTCTGATCGCTGCATAAATTTCTGGCTCGCTACTTGGATCAAGGTTGATACATTTTGCGTAGCAGCCACCCTCAAAGTTAAACACCCCATCATCGTCCCAGCCGTGCTCGTCATCGCCTATTAGTTTGCGTTTTGGATCGGTTGAAAGTGTAGTTTTACCAGTGCCAGATAGGCCAAAAAATAGCGCTGTATCGCCCTTCTCGCCTACGTTTGCAGAGCAGTGCATACTTAGTTTGCCTTCAAGTGGCAACCAGTAGTTCATCATAGAAAAAATGCCCTTTTTCATCTCGCCGCCATACCATGTGCCGCCGATCACTGCGACATTTTCCTCGACATTAAAGATAACAAAAACCTCTGAATGTAGCCCATCAGCCTTGTAGTCCTCATTTTTTGTCTTGCAAGCGTTATATACTACAAAATCAGGCTCAAATTTAGCCAGCTCTGCTTCACTTGGACGGATAAACATATTTTTTACAAAGTGTGCTTGCCACGCTACTTCAGTGACAAAGCGTACTGATTTTTGACTCTTTTTGCTAGCTCCACAAAATGCGTCTTGGATGAAAATTTCCTTGCCACTAAGCTGATCTTTTGCTTTTTTAAGAAGCTTGTCAAAAAGCTCTTTTGTGATAGGCTGATTTATCTTGCCCCAAGCGATGTATTTTTGGCTTGGATCTTGCTTGACGAAATATTTATCTTTTGGGCTTCTTCCAGTAAAAATTCCCGTATCAACCATAAATGTGCCGTTGCTTGAAACCCTGCCCTCGTTGTTTGCCTTTTCAAGCTCAAAAAGCTCGTCGTAGCTTAGATTATGATTTATCTTTTTGATCTCCTTTAGACCTAGCTCGTCTAGTTTATTTATCATGTTGTTTCCTTTTAAAATTTTCATTTTTTATAAATTCTGACCTAAAAGTCATCAAAATGTTAATCAAATTTCGCTTAACACTATCTTTTTAAAAGTGGCAAATTTATTTAAATTTAGCTACCACTTGATTGTTCGCGACGCTTTGACCTTTGCTAACCTCAATAGAGCCTATCACACCATCTTTTGGGGCTTTGACCTCTATCTCCATCTTCATTGCTTCAAGCACGACTACAGCTTGCCCCTTTTTGACATGGTCTCCTGCGCTTACTAAAATTTTATGCACAGCGCCCGGCAAGCTTGCAACGATATCATTTTCAGTTGCACCTGCTGCTGCACTTTTGGCATTTTTTACGCTCTTGCCTTCAACTTCAGTGATTGATTTTACTTGGATGCTGTCGTTAAAGCCCTCGCTTACTTCGACATTGTAGCGGCTACCATTTACAACGACACTATATCTGCCGCTTTGAGTTTGTCTGCTCTCGTTTGCTTTAGCATTTGGATCGATTTTTCTTACATTTACTTTGGCTTCGCCTTTTAAAAATGCAATACCCTTTTCTTTACAAGCTGCTGCTATAAATATATTTTCTTCGGTAGTTTTTATATTGTTTTGCTTTAGAATTTCTTTTACATGAGCAAGCGACTTACTCTCATCTTTATCAGCTATATCAACTGCGTGTTTTGTAGTTGGTTTTAAGCCTAGTTGCTCGCTTGCAAGCTTGATGATCTCTTTATCAGGCGTAACTGGGGTCTTGCCAAAGTAGCCAAGCACCATTTTGCCGTATCCCTCGGCAATCTTCTTCCACTTGCCAAACATCACATTGTTAAATGCTTGTTGGAAGTAAAACTGGCTAACAGGGGTCACTGAAGTGCCGTATCCACCCTTTTGCACGACCTCGCGCATCGCAAGGATGACCTCTGGAAATTTATCTAAGATGTTGTTATCTCTCATCATCTGGGTATTTGCTGTAAGCGCGCCACCAGGCATCGGTGAAAATGGTATGAGTGGGCTTACTTGTACGGCCTCAGGTGGCAAGAAATACTCTTTTAAACAATCATTCAAAACGCTTTCGTATTTTAAAATTTTCTCCACGTCAAGTCCACCAAGATCGTAGTTTTTGCCTTTAACTGCGTGAAGCATGGTTAAGATATCTGGCTGACTTGTACCGCCACTTACTGGGCTTGCGGCTAGATCTATGCCGTCAACGCCAGCTTCAAGCGCTGCAAGATAGCAAGCCACACTTACGCCTGCGGTTTCATGAGTGTGAAGTCTGATGTGAGTTTTTTCTGGCAATAATTTTCTAGCCATTTTTATGGTTTCATAGACCTTTTGTGGGCTACTTGTACCACTTGCATCTTTAAAGCAAACGCTGTGATAAGGAATGTTTGCATCTAAAATTTCTCTTAAAATTTTCTCATAAAATTTAACATCATGTGCTCCCACACAGCCACTAGGCAGATCCATCATCGTAACTACGACTTCGTGTTTTAGTCCATGATGAGCGATCCTTTCGCCTGAATATTTTAAATTTTCAACGTCATTTAGTGCGTCAAAATTTCTGATGGTGGTAGTTCCATGTTTTTTAAAAAGTTTTGCGTGAAGGTCGATTAGCTCGCGACTACCAGTATCAAGTGTAACGGTATTTACGCCCCTGCTTAGGGTTTGAAGATTTGCTTTTGGTCCTACGATGCTTCTAAATTTATCCATCATCGTAAAAGCATCTTCATTAAGGTAAAAATAAAGGCTTTGAAATCTCGCTCCGCCACCAAATTCAAAATGCTCTATGCCAGCCTCTTTGGCCGCTTCAAGCGCAGGCAAAAAATCGTTCATAAGCACTCTGGCGCCATAAACTGACTGAAAGCCATCTCTAAAGGTTGTATCCATAACATCGATAAATTTCTTCGCCATCACCCACCTCATTAATTTTATAAATTTATTTAAAGAATTCATAGAAAATGGCTAAATTGGTTAGAAACTCAAATTAGCCATTTTGCTTGTTTTTTGGTATTTTACAACCAAAAACTTTTATATCATTTAAAAAGTGAGAGTAAGAAGTTTAATAATCCGCCGTGGCTCGCATCAAGCATTGGCTTTAATTCCATTAGAAAGACGCAGAAAAATACAAGTACAGCAAGCTGAATAAAAATATAAGGCACAACGCCTTTATAAATAGCAGTCGTTTTTATCTCAGCTGGTGCGACTGATCTTAGGAAAAATAAGCTAAATCCAAATGGCGGCGTTAGGAATGAAGTTTGCAAATTCATCGCAACTAAGATTGCTAGATAAATTGGATTTATACCAAGCTTTGCGGCTATTGGCACCAAGATAGGAAGCACAATGTATGAAATTTCAACAAAGTCGATAAAAAAGCCAAGCACAAAGATAACAACCATGCTAAAAATGATAAAGCCCCACTTCTCACCTGGCAAATTTGTCATAAATTTTTCAACAATCTCATCGCCACCAGTATAACTAAATACCATAGAAAAGGCTGTCGCACCAACAAGTATGGCAAAGACAAGTGCTGTGGTTTTTACGCTTTCAGCCAATGCCTCTTTTATCATAGAAAATGAAAATGTCCTATAAAAAATAGCTAAAATAATGGCTCCGACGCAGCCAAAAGCTGAACTTTCAGTTGGTGTAGCGATACCTGCAAATATAGAACCCAATACGCAAATAACCAGTAAAAGCGGCGGAAAGATAGCGATTAGTGCTCTAATGATCTGCTTAAATTTACTAACACCGCTCTCATCTTTTACTACCGGTGCTGTATCTGGTTTCAAATAAGCAACAATCAAAATATAAATTATATAAACTGCTACTAGTGTGAGTCCTGGGATGATGGCTTGATGAAAAAGCTCACCAACTGGCACTGAAAATATATCACCCAAAATAATCAGCACGATAGAAGGTGGAATGATCTGTCCAAGCGTACCAGCAGCACATATAGTGCCACAACCTAGCGCTTGGTCGTATTTATACTTTAACATAACAGGCAAGCTTATAACGCCCATTGCAACGACACTTGCACCAACAACACCAGTTGAAGCTGCAAGAAGTGCTCCAACCAAGATAGTGCTAATAGCAATGCCTCCGCGAATTTCTCCAAAAAGCATACCCATACTCTCAAGCAGCCTCTCAGCTAGTTTTGACTTTTGAAGCACGACGCCCATAAATACAAAAAGTGGAACTGCTATAAAAATTCTACTCTCCATGATAGAGAAAATTCTATAAGGCATGAAGTTAAACATATCTTTGAAAACTTCGATACTTCCAAGCAGCCCATCTCCGTCTCCAATGCTCTCAACAATACTACCAATCATGCCAAATATCATCGAAACCGCACCAAAGGTAAAGGCTACCGGAAAGCCAATGCCTAGCATCAAAAGTGCAGCTATAAACATTATCAAACCAGCCATTATTCCCCCTTTTTAGCTTTTTTGTAAAGATTAAAATTTCTTATAAAAAAGCCAATCGCAAAAAATACAAGTAGATAAAAAGAAAAAGGAATAAGTGCTTTTATGATCCATCTGTGAGTAAGGCCGCCTGGATCCGCACTAGCTTCAGCTGAAGTATAAGCGTCACTCACAAATTCAAACGATAAATTTGAAACCAGAAGTGCAAATGGAATTACAAAAATAACAGTTCCTATCATATTTACAAGAGCTTTATTTTTTGGTGAAAATTTAGCATAAAAGATATCAACTCTAACGTGCGCATCTTCTTTTAATGCATAGCTCATACCAAGCAAAAATATCACAGCAAAAAAATACCACTCAAGCTCCTGAAATGCAACGTTTCCATAGGAAAAAAAGTATCTTGCCACAACGTTAAAAAAGACGTCTATTATCATCAAAGCCATAATAAACATGCAAATATAGCCGACTATATCGCCTACCTTATCAAAAAATTTCTCAACTTTTTGCATAAACAACCCTTAAAAAAACAATTTATTTATCATGATGATAAAGACGCAAACTGGCGCTACATATCTTAATAAAAAATACCACGCACTAAATACAAAGTCGCTCATATATGGACTAAATAGCACATAAAGTGCCTCTCTTTTCATAAAATATCCAACAAATATCGCTCCACCAATACCACTAATTGGAAGCAGAACATTTGAAGCGGTAAAGTCAAGAAAATCAAAGAAATTTTTACCAAAGAGCATAAATTTGTCGCCAACATTTTCTATATTTGATAAAAGACATAAAAATCCTAAAACAAAAACACCGACTCCAACTATGCTAAGAGCTTTTATCCTGCTAATGCCATACTCTCTGATCAAGAAAAATACAAACGGCTCTACGATAGAGATAGCTGAAGTAATGCCAGCAAAAATAAGTGCTGCAAAAAATGCTATAGCTAAAATTTGACCTATCACACCAAGCTTAGCAAAGAGCGTTGGAAGCGAGATAAAGACAAGTCCTGGTCCTTGAGACGGCTCTGCGCCAAATTCAAATATAAATGTAAAGATAACAAGACCCATCATGATGGCTAAGACGATGTTTATAAAGACGATACTTAACGTAGAAGTGGCTAAATTTGTATCATCGCTTAGGCTAGCTGAATATGTAATGATCGCTGCCATACCAAGAGATAGTGTCCAAAAAGCAAGCCCAAGAGCAAGCAAGAGCGAGTTAAATGAAATTTTACTAAAGTCAGGAACAAGTAAAAACTCAGCAGATTTTGTAAAGCCATTCATCGTCATAGAAAAGATAAGCATGATTAAAACCATAATAAATAGGCTTGGCATCATCCAAACATTTAGCTTTTCAATGCCACTTTTCACTCCTTTTGAAAGGATAAAAAAGCAAGCTACAAATGCAATAACAAAATAAAGCGTCTGCTCGCCAAGACCATGCGTAAGAAGCTCGTTAAATATTACTTTTGAACTTTCTATATCGTTTGGAAGACCAGTAAAAGATAGTGTGAAATACTTAAAGACCCAACCGATGATCACGATGTAGTAAGATGAGATTATAGCTGCGGTTACCATAGCTAAAATTCCAACCAACTGCCATAAATTTTTATTTTTATTTGCCAACTTTCTAAAGGCATTTACACTATCGCTCTCACTAAGCTTGCCAATACTAAGCTCTGCCATAAAGATAGGTATACCAACTAAAAACGTTATCAAAAGATATAAAATAACAAATGCCGATCCACCATTTTCACCGACCATATATGGAAATTTCCACGCATTGCCAAGTCCAACAGCTGACCCTGCAACTGCTAAAACATAACCTATTTTAGAAAACTGTTCTTTTGCCATTATGCAATCTCCCTTACTAACACCACAAAAACTAGAACTGGTGCCACAAACCTTATTAAAAAATACCAAATTTTAAAAACAATCTCACCCATATAAGGCAAAAATAGCTCTTTTAAAAGCTCAAATTTCATAAAGTACCCAACAAAAATGGCAAATATAATGCCACCAAGTGGGAGCATAATGTTTGAGCTAAGATAATCAAGCAAATCAAAAAAACTCTTACCAAAAAATGTAAGTGCTTCTTTAAAATTGCCAATACCGCTTAATGCACATAAAATCCCTAAAACATAAACTACGGCACCGACAATGATAATTGATCTATTTCTACTAAATCCCAAACTTTTATTTAAGAAAAATATAAATGGCTCGACTAGCGAAATAACCGATGTTATACCAGCAAAAAATAAAGATGTAAAAAATGCAAAAGCTAAGAAATTCCCAAGCAAACCAAGCTTTGCAAAAAGCGTTGGAAGCGAGATAAATGCTAACCCTGCACCCTTTGATGGCTCTGAGCCAAATTCATAGGTGAATGTAAAAACTATAAGTCCTATAATTACGCTAATAATTATATTTGCAAAGACTACATAAAGTGATGAAGTGAATAAATTTGTATCATTGCCTAGGCTTGATGAGTAAGTTAAAATGCAGCCAATGCCAATACACATCGTAAAAAAAGCTAACCCAAGAGCATTTAAGATAGCGCTTTGATCTATCTTTGAAAAATCAGGTACAAGTAAAAATTTAGCCGCCTCATCAAATCCATTCATGCCAAAAGAGTAGCCAAGCATAAGCAAAAGCAAAATAAAAAGTGCTGGAATAAGATATACATTTATACGTTCTATTCCACTTTTTATACCTTTTGTAAGTATAAAAAAGTAGGCAAAAAAAGCGATGCTAAAATATAAAATTTGCTCCTCTATGCCCTTTGAAGTAAAATTTACAAAAAGCGCTTCTGAGCTTGCCATATCTTTTGGAAGCTCACCAAGACTTAAGATAACGTATTTTAAAACCCAACCAATGATGAGTGTGTAAAAAGATGCGATGAATAACCCTGTCACCATCACAACACCAGCAAATTTCCAAGAATTTGCCCCCTTTGTAGCTAGACTCTTAAATGCTCCAACCGTATCAAGGCATGAAATTTTGCCCATTGCCATCTCAGCAAAAAATATACTAAGTCCAACAACAAAAGCAAAAAATAAATATATAAGAATAAATGCTGAACCGCCATTACTACCGACCATATATGGAAATTTCCATGCATTACCAAGGCCAATAGCCGCTCCAATGATAGAAAGAACAAAACCAACTTTACTAAATCTATCCATCATTTACCTGCTATTTGATAGATCATGATGGCACAAATTGCAATTGGCACGATATATCTTAGAGTGAAGTACCAAATTTCAAAGAATACTTTTCCCATAAATTCGCCAAAGAGTAGATATAGGCTCTCTTTTTTAAGTTTATAGCCAACAAAAAAACTAAAAATTATGGCACCTATTGGCATCATGATATTTGAAGTAAGAAAATCAAGTGCATCAAAGACTGGCTTGCCAAAAATACTAAAAATATTAGCCGTCTGCGCATAATATGAAAAAATACAAAAAAGGCCTAAAATATAGACAAAAATTCCAATATAAACAAGAGCTATTTTGCGTGAAATTTCAAATTTTCTAACCAAATAATAAGCAAATGGTTCAATCATCGAAACAGCACTTGTAACACCAGCAAATAAAAGTGAAACAAAAAATGCGATGGCCATGACATTGCCAACTATCCCAAGCTTTGCAAAAAGTGTAACAAGTGAGATAAAAATAAGCCCTGGGCCACTTGCCGTGCTATCAGCTCCATAAGCAAATATAAACGTAAAGACCACAAGTCCCATCATAATGCCTATTAATATGTTTATAAAGATGATAGAAAGCGTTGATTTTATAAGATTTGTCTGCTCTGGTAAATTTGCAGCGTATGTCGGTATGACGCCAACACCCATAGATAGCGAGAAGAACGCGAGTCCAAGAGCTTGTAAAACAACATCTGGCGTGATAGCGCTAAAATTTGGTACAAATAAAAATTTAGCCGCCTTAACAAAGCCATCACCCATACTAATTGCATAAAAAAGTATACAAACAAGAAGTATAAAAAGGCCCGGCATCATCCAGATATTTAGCTTTTCAATGCCACTTTTCACACCTTTTGAAACAGCAAAAAATACCATTAAAAAGACTAGACTAAAGCAAAGCATGGCACTGGTTAGATCATTTGCCAAAAGTGTATTAAACTGCTGGGCTGCCTCTTCTTGATTGCTTAAAAGTGGCGAAAAGCCAAGATAAATATACTTTAATATCCAGCCAATGACAACCATATAAAACGAAGCAATAAGTATCGCTCCTATCATAAAAAAGCCTGAAAAAGACCATATTTTTTTGTGTTTTGGAGCAAGTTTATAAATGGAGCTTACAACGTCACTCTCACCAAGCTTACCAATGCTAAGCTCTGCTAAAAACGCCACAAAAGCGATAGCAAACGTGAGAAGTAAATATAAAATTATAAACGCTGAACCGCCATTGTTTCCTACCATTGTTGGAAATTTCCATGCATTACCAAGTCCAACAGCCGATCCTGCCATAGCAAGAACGAAGCCTATTTTTGAAAATTTTTCATTTATCATTGATTACCTGAGATTAAGAATAAATTAATTTTTTCAAAGATAACATAAAAAAACTTTTATTTTTCTAAGCCAAGAATTTTTTATGGGCGATTTAAATTTTTAGTGTTTTTATTTGAAACAAAGTTTTGTTTTTGTAATATTACGGCTCATAAAGTTTAAGTAGGGGACAGATCCGAAAGAGCTTTAAAATTTTAAAGGAGCAACGATGAAAAAGATCGTGTTTTTAATTCTTGGTCTTGCTGCATTCGCATTTGGCGCTGATGGCGAGATGATTAGATCATATTCAGTTATCGCTGGTGGTATTGGCCTTGGCCTTGCAGCTCTTGGTGGCGCTATTGGTATGGGCAATACAGCTGCTGCAACAATTAGTGGAACAGCTAGAAACCCAGGTGTTGGCAGCAAACTTATGACTACAATGTTTATCGCTCTTGCGATGATCGAAGCACAAGTTATCTACGCACTTGTTATTACACTTATCGTTCTTTACGCAAACCCAATGCTTGGCTAAGCGTAAAGCTTAAATTTAGCCCCTCTTTGGGGCTTTTACTCTTTTTGCGATCATGGTGGAATTGGTAGACACGCTATCTTGAGGGGGTAGTGCCGCTAGGTGTGCGAGTTCGAGTCTCGCTGATCGCACCATCTAATCTTATACTTCAAAATCCAAAATCTTACAAAATTTAAAAAGGGGAATTTATGCTAGATAAAAAGCGTGCTTTAAAACAGCTACAAAACGAAGCAGATGATACCGCCATCTATACGTTACTCGAAGCTAGTGAAAAAAATGAAGAAAATAAAAAAATACTTCGTAAATTAATCACTGAGGAAAAACGACACTATGCTTTTTGCCAAAAGATAACAGGTGAGAGTAGAACTGCAAATTTATTCAAAGTTATCTTCTATACGATACTCGTTAAAATTTTTGGAACATCTTTTACTTTAAAATTTATGGAGTCACGTGAAGAAGACGCAGAGCAATTTTATCTTGGTATCGTTGATGAGTATCCTGAGGCTAGAGATATTTATGATGAAGAAGTAAATCATGAAAACAATTTAATCTCTATGCTAAAAGATACAAAGCTCGTAAATGCCGGCGGCATTGTTCTTGGTATGAATGACGCATTAGTTGAGTTAACTGGCACACTAAGTGGCATCGCTCTAGCTTTTTCAAATACAAAATCAGTTGGTGCAACGGGCCTTATCATGGGCATTGCAGCTGCACTTTCTATGGCAGGATCGGCCTATCTTGAGTCAAAAGAAAATCCAAGTGACGAGATCAAACCACTTATCTATTCGCTCTACACAGGTGGTTCTTACATCATAACAACGGCGTTTTTGATACTTCCATTTTTCATCTTTTCAAGTGGTGTTTACGCTGTCTTGTCGATGTTTTTCTTTGCGCTAGTTGCCATTATCACTTACAACTTTTACATAAGCGTGGCAAAAGAGCTTAAATTTTTACCAAGAGTGGTTGAAATGTGTGTGATAACTTTTGGTGTTGCGATCATTTCATTTGGCATTGGCTTTTTAGTCAAGCACTATTTTGGCTTAGATATTTAATCCAAAATTTCATACCAGGTGTAGCTATCGTCTCCAAAATTTCCACTAAATAGTGGTTTTAAATTTAGATCAAGGCTCAGGTTTTTACCATCCTTAAAATTTGAGCTTTGATAGATAAGCAGCCATTTCACGTTTGCTAACTTGCCATCTTTTGCAAGTTTTAAAAACTCACCAGCGCCTTCAAACATACTAAGTCCTTTTAAACTAAGCTCTTTTTGAATGCTAACTTTGCGATCTGGTACGCTAAAAAGTGGTATTGTCTTATCAAATTTATCACTTCTTGAGTAGATTATGACATCTGGATTTTTGCCACCACTTACTAGCCTACTATCAAGCTTTGGCCGGTCTATTCGCACTGTGTTGCCGCCGATCACTAGCGTATCTATGACGCTTCTTAGTTTATGGACATGCGTGCGGCTAAGCTCGTTTGTGATGATGCCACCACTTGCCACGCCGTTTTTACTAAGAGCGATTTTTAAAAAACTAAAACCACCATTTTGATAGGCCAAAAATGGCTCAAGTAGCTTATCGCAACGCTCTTTTAAAACGCCAAATTTAACTTTCAGCCCAGCACTTTGAAGTAAATTTCCACCACCACTTGCGATTTTATTTTCATCGTGGCTACCTATTATCACCTCTCTAAAACCAAGCTCTTTTAGCAAAATTGCACAAGGTGGCGTTTTACCATGATGTAAGCAAGGCTCAAGAGTGACGTAAGCTTTTGCATTTTTTAGTAAATTTGAGTGATTTTTTAGTATAAATTCATAGGTAAATTTTGGCTCCAAAAGGCCAATTTCGCCCTCTTTTATATTAGAGCTAAATTTATCGTTATAAGCTTTTATAAAATCATCTTTAAATTTTTCACTTTTTTTGCAAAGCGCAAAGAGTATCGCTGTCGGTTCAGCGTGTAAAAATCCAGCTTTTTCATGAGCCTTACAAGATAAAATTTGACCATTTTCATCAAGGATAAGGCATCCAACGGCTGGATTTGGATAGGTTAATATTTGAAATTTCCAAGCCTCGCTTAAAGCAAGATCCATGTAAAATTCGTCGTTCATCTTAGCAGACTATATTTATTTTCCTATATTTTTTATCTCATCAACAAGAGTTTTTGAGATCAAGTCGATATCGGTCGGCTCATCCTCTGCGTCCCACCTAAAAGCAGCAATCTCTGCCAAAACCGCGATCTCTTTAAAATAGCTATATTTCGTTGTAGAAACTGGTATAGCGTAAGAAACCAAAAGCCTATCAGTGTTATCATAAATTTTCACGCTATAGCGAAAGTGTGGCTTGTTTAACGCCTTGCCACCCCAGTTAAACCATCTTTCATAGTCCATTTGTATTTTTATCTTGAAGCTATTTTCGTCCCCTAAAATGCCCTGCTCTTTTAGATGTTTGTTTATAAATTCCACAAACTCATCACGAAGCTCGCTTTCATTTTTATAGTTAGTGTTGTGCTCGTATCTAGTTGGTTGATTCGTCAATGTTAGGTTAAAATCACTAACAATGTATTTAGCCACGCCTTTTTGTATCGGTGTTGGCTCAACATTATATTTATATCTTCCCGAGCATCCAACGAAGAAAACACTTAAAACTATTAAAAAGAGTATTTTTACAAATTTCATATTTTCTAAATTTACGATAAGCCGTCGATCTTGCCGTTGGCATCTATCTTCATATTGACAGCAGCTGGCACTTTTGGAAGTCCTGGCATTAGCATGATCTTACCGCAAACTGCGACGATAAAGCCAGCCCCGGTTCTAATGTCAAGGTCTTTTACACTAAATGTAAAGCCCTTTGCTCTGCCCAAAAGCTTCGCATCGTCGCTAAATGAATACTGAGTTTTTGCGATACAAACTGGCAAATGGCTCAAATTTAGCTCTTTTATCATCTCAAGCTTTTTAAGCGCAGCATCCTCAAAGACCACCTCGCCAGCTCCATAAATTTCCTTAGCGACCTTTTCTATTTTGGTTTTTGTATCGTCGCTCATCTCGTATGTAAAATTTATCTTGCTTGGCTTGTCACACGCCTTTAAAACTAGCTCAGCAAGCTCAAGCGCACCTTTACCACCTTTTAAGAAATTCTCACAAACTGCCACTTCTACACCAAGCTCACGGCAATACCCTTTTACAAAATTTATCTCTTCATCTGTGTCAAAGCCAAATTTATTAAGCGCCACAACTACGTTTTGACCAAATTTACCTTTTAAATTTTCGATGTGTCCGCCAAGGTTTTCGATACCTTTTTTAAGGGCATTCATATCTGGTTTTGTGATCTCATCTTTATTTGCTTCGCCGTTATATTTTAGTGATCTGATCGTACTTACAAGCACCACAGCGCTTGGCCTGATATCAGCAACCCTGCATTTTATATCTAAAAATTTCTCCGCGCCAAGTTCAGAGCCAAAGCCAGCTTCAGTGATGACGTAGTCAGCTAAATTTAGAGCTGTTTTTGTTGCGATAACGGAGTTGCAGCCATGCGCGATATTTGCAAATGGGCCACCATGCACGAGCGTAGGTGTGTGTTCAAGCGTTTGAAATAAATTTGGCTTGATCGCATCTTTTAAAAGTATACAAACAGCGTCCTGGCAGCCAAGATCGCGTACATAGATAGGCTTTTTGTCGCTATCATAGGCGACTATAATATTTGCCACGCGTTCTTTTAGATCTGATAAGCTTGTGGCTAGACAAAGCACAGCCATGATCTCGCTTGCGGCGGTTATATTAAAGCCATCTTCTCTTGGTACGCCATCTGTCCTGCCGCCTTGTCCCACAGTGATAAATCTAAGCGCGCGATCGTTCATATCCATACAGCGCTTCCATAAAATTTTCTCTATTTTTAGTGGGTTTTCTTGATAGAGGCTATTATCTATCATCGCTGAAATAAGGTTATTTGCTGATGTTATAGCATGAAAATCGCCAGTGAAGTGTAAATTTAGATCCTCCATCGGCGCAAGCTGCGAGTAGCCACCACCTGCTGCTCCACCCTTTATGCCAAAAACTGGCCCCAAAGATGGCTCGCGAAGTGCTAGGCAAACCTTTTTATTAAGTGAATTTAGTGCGTCAGCTAGACCGATCGACATAGTCGTTTTGCCCTCGCCGTATGGGGTTGGGTTAGTCGCGGTGACTAAGATGAGCTTTGAGTTTGATGGCTCAAGTCTAGGGGAGATTTTAGCCTTAAATTTGCCGTAAAGCTCAAGCTCGTCTTCGTTTAAGCCTAGTTTTGCGGCAACTTTACTGATGTGTTCAAGTTTTGTTTGGTGAGTTATCTCGATATCGCTTAGCATTTTACCACTCCAAATATGTTTTTGCTTTTTTTATCTCACTGATGTTAATTTCAAAAATTCCCTCTTCGTTTTCAACTGCGATGCTCTCTTCGTCCGCTTTTACGAGCCTTCCTGCAAATTTCTCAGCCTCGGTTTGAACTTTAACTAGCTCACCAACGCTCGCTTTAAAGTGAGATGGCTTGCTAAGCTTTCTCTCAAGACCAGGTGAGCTAACTTCGAGATTATAATCCCCGCTAACTGGCGGTGTCACATCAAAAATAGGCGAGAGTAGACGGCTTACTTTTTCACAGTCATCTAGGCTAACTCCACCATTTTTTGTGATATAAACTCTAAAAATAGCCCTGCCATTTTCATTTGCGATCTCGCTGTCGTAAAGCTCGACACCGCATTCGCCTACTAGTTTGTCTAAATTATCCATTTTTGTTTAAATCCTTTGAAATTTTATCAAACAACTTATCCATATGGTTTTGATACTCTAATCTATCATCAAATTTAAAGTGAAAATTTGGGCATCTGTACCAGCCCTCAGCTGCCATGCAGTGGTTTTGCAAATGCCTGCAAACTCGCTTTAAATGTCCCAAAATATACTCTTGTTCACGCTCATCAAAAGCCATCTTATCAAGATAAACAAAGGCGTCGTATCTGCCCTTTTTACACTCGACATCAGTGACACAAAGCCCCTTTAAAATGCTATCTTCAAGAGTAGCTAAAGCCTCTGGGATGAGCTCTTTTAGCACACTCTCTGTTCTCATACGCTTTATCTCGTTAGCGTTCATAGAGTAGCTTTCTCCTTGACTTCTTTGAAGCTTTCGATATAGTCATTTTCTCTAATATCGTTGAAATTTTCGATACCAACGCCACACTCATAACCTTTAGCAACCTCTTTGACGTCATCTTTGAAGCGTTTTAATGAGCTTACCGAGCCCTCGTAAACGACCACACCTTCTCTAATAAGGCGAATTTTTGCACCTCTGTTTATCGTGCCTTCAGTAACGATACATCCAGCGATAGCACCAACTTTTGGCACATGGATCACTTGACGAACCTGAGCTTGACCAAGCTGCTCTTCTCTAATTATCGGTGACATTAATCCACCTAAAATTGCCTTCACGTCGTCAATTAAATTATAAATAACGTTATAAGTTTTAATTTCAACGCCATTCTCTTTTGCCTTTTCTTTTATCTCGCCAGTTGGTCTTATGTTAAAACCAAGGATTATACAGTCTTCGCTCGCACTAGCAAGTGCTACATCGCTTTGTGTGATGCCGCCAACGCCTGAGTGGATGACATTTACCCTGATCTCATCATTTGCTAGTTTTTCTAGACTTGCTTTTAGCGCCTCAAGTGAGCCACCAACGTCAGCTTTAATAATAACTGGAAGCGTCTTTAACTCACCCTCAGCGATCTTAGCACTAAGCTCGTCAATACTAACTTTTGTGCTCTTGCTAAGCTCTTTTTGGCGGATATATTCAGCCTTTTTCTGCGCATATTCACGAGCCTCTTTGTCAGTTTTTACGCCTATTAATGTCTCGCCTGCCTCTGCTATCTCGCTAAGACCTACTATAACACCGCATTCGCCTGGTTTTATATCTTGCAAAGGCTTACCTTGGTCATCAAGCAAGCTTCTTATCTTTCCATATGCAACACCAGCTACGACAGTATCTCCAACATGAAGCGTGCCATTTTCAACGATGATAGTAGCGACTGGGCCACGACCTTTTTGAAGTGAGCTCTCGATGACAGTTGCTTTTGCATTTGCCTTTGGATTTGCTTTTAGCTCTAAAAGGTCAGCTTGTAAAAGTACGATCTCAAGCAGATCATCTATACCCATGCCTGTTTTTGCAGAGATTGGCACAAATTCATATTTTCCACCCCACTCTGTTGGCATGATATCAAGCTCGGCAAGACCAGTCTTTACTAGGTCAGGATTTGCTGACTCTTTATCCATTTTGTTTATAGCGATGATTATTGGTACACCAGCAGCTTTTGCGTGGCTGACCGCCTCTTTTGTTTGTGGTTTTACGCCATCATCTGCTGCAACAACAATGATAACTATATCAGTTACACCAGCACCTCTTGCACGCATAGCAGTAAATGCTTCGTGACCTGGGGTGTCAATAAATGTGATGTTTTTGCCGTTTTTATTTACCATATAAGCACCAACATGCTGAGTGATACCACCGGCCTCTCCTGCTGCTACACGTGATTTTCTTATGTAATCAAGCAATGAAGTTTTACCATGATCAACGTGACCCATGATGGTTATGACTGGTGCTCTTGGCTGGAGATTTTCATCGTCTTTTATCTCTTCTTCATAGGCTGCTACGTAGTCAAATTCTTTTTGATCATCGATGATATTAACCTCTACATTAAACTCATCAGCCAAAATTTCTATCGCATCTTCATCCAAAAAGTCATTTTTTGTTGTCATCATGCCAAGCATGAAAAGCTTACCAATGATCTCGCTTGGCTGTTTGTTTAGCTTTTCAGCAAATTCATAAACACGAATTTCTTTTGGAATATTTATAGACGTCACAGCTTCATTATTTTGTTTATTTTCAGGCTTTTTGTGTTTTTTTCTAGCTCTTCTTTGAATGCCGCCCTCGCCAAAAGAATTTATTGTATTATTGACCGTAGTTCTCATAACATTTGGCTGTTTTGTCTTTTGAGCTGGTGCTGGTGCCGGAGTTTTAAAACTAAAATCAGGAAGAACAACTACATCTTCATCTTCTAGCACTATGTCACCAAAATCACTTCCGTCAAGCAGATCCATCTTCTGGGCGCTATCCTTTTTACTTGCAACAACTACTTTTTTATCTTTTTTCTTTTTCTTAGCTAAATTTTCATCATTTGCTGAAAACATACTTTTAAAATCGCTTATATTAGCTATGCTTGGTTCAGGCTTTTTCTCTTCTTTTGTAGCAATTGGCGTTTCATAATCTTTTTTCTTTTTTACTATCACAAGGCCACGTCTTTTTTGAGTCACATCAGCCAAGCTCTCTTTTGGCCTTGGAGCTTCGACTTGTTTTTGCTCTACTTTGATTTCTTCTTTTTTAGGCTCAATTTTTTGTTTTTCTTCTAAAATTTGTGCCTCTTTCTTAGGCTCAGCTTTTACCGACTTTGACTCAGTTTTAGTAGTAGCTTTTTTAGATTCACTTTTTTGTTTTTCTTCTTTTTTTACTGGCTCTTTTTCTACTTCTTTTTTAGGCTCTTTTTTTGGTTTAGGTTCACTCTTTTTCTTTTTAAATTTATCTGGTATCACGCCAGTTTGAACATATTCATATATAGCTTCGGCCTCTTCAAGGCTAACTGCATTTGAGTGAGTTTTGACTTTTAATCCTAACTCTTGAGCTTTTTCTACTATCTCTTTACTTGGATAGCCAAGCTCGTTTGCGATCTCTGAAATCCTAACATTGCTCATTTAAGAGTATCTCCTTTAACTTCGGTGCATCACAAATAAAAGCACCTTTAGTTTGTTTATCAATTATTTTTTTTAAAATTTTTATATCTTTTTGCATACATTTGTCGCACAGATAAAAGCTACGACCATTTCCTTTGCCATGCTCTAAATTCTTACCTACCAAGCGGTATCTTTTTAGCAAGCTCTGAGAAATTTTAATTTTACAAGCGACACATGTCCTTACAGGATTATTTTTGTTCATTATATCTTTTTAAACTTGTTTTTAGCTTTGCGTAATTTCGTATCCATCGTTATCAAATGAAAAAACCTCAACCCTAAAATCACTAAATTTACTCTTTAAAATATCTTGTAAATTTTTAGCATCATCTTTGTAAGCGATATTTAAAAAGCTTGAGCCTGAGCCTGAAAGCGTGCTCATTAAAGCACCATTTTCATAAGCTACTTTTCTAACTTCAAAAAGCTCTTCTAAAGCATGCATTCTACGCTCTTCATGCATCAAATCTTTGCTTGCTATTTTTAAGAGATCATACTTTTTTTCATAAAAACAAGACGTTAAAAAAGCGGCATGAGATAAGTTATTTACGCATTCTTTCATCGTATAGTTCTTTGGTAAAATTTGTCTTGACGAGGATGTACTCATTGGTTTATTTGGGATAACAACTACTGCCTTTATCTCGTCACTTAAATTTATTTTATTTGCGTAAACATTACCATTTTTTACGATCGCACTGATAAATCCGCCGTGAACTGCTGGCGAGATATTATCAGGATGGTTTTCATAGATGATAGCTTTATTTAAAACTGTCTCTTTGCTTGCCTTAAAGCCAGCCATTTCGTAGGCTGAAGCAATGGCTCCAACGATAACAGCGGAGCTACTGCCAAGCCCCCTTGAAAATGGGATATTATTTTCAAAAACGACTCTAAAATTTTCATTTTTACCAGTTAGCTCAAAAAAAATTTCATTAAAAATACTTAAGAATATATTATTTCTCTTTAAATTTACACTTCCACTGCCTTCGCCGTTTATCGATACTGAGCTAAATTTTGCTGGCTCGATTTTCACGCTATTAAAAAGCTTCAGACTAAGCCCCAAAGCATCGAAACCAGGACCCAAATTCGCACTTGTTGCAGGGACTAAGATATTCAAAATTTCTCCTAAACTGCTTGGATGATATAATCTGGAAGTGTATCTGAATTTAGTTTTAATTCATCTAAATTTAAAGGCAACCTAAATCCTACTGGCTCTACTTTTTCAAGTAAAATTTTGCCATCTTTTAAAACAAAGCTTAAATTTTTATTTGCTCTGATCGCTTGGCTGCCATTTAAGCTAAAGCCGCTAACCGCATAAAATTCACAACCCTTTGCTAAAGAGAAAGTCTTTAAAATAACATAGGCCACCTTTAGCCCCATGAAGCTTCCAGGCGTATTTGCATAGATAATTTTTGTGATATTAAATTTAGAGGATAAATTTTCTAAGATTTTTATCAAAGCTTCACTGACATGTTCATCAGTCGTAATTTCATCAAATTTTACGCCGTCTTTATATACTCCAACTAAAAGCGGAGTAGATAAAGAGACAACTAAAATTTCAATATTTTCTATGCAAATACCTTTTGATACTCTTTTAGAAGTTCACCATTTAGAGTTGCGATCTCGTAGTTTTTCTCATCGGACATCAAAGCAAGAGTTAATTTGTGATTTAGGTCATGGCTTCCAGCAAATGCTGTATAATCGCCCAACAAAGGCGCTCCAAGCAAGCTCAAATCACCAATCGCATCTAAAATTTTGTGCCTTACAAACTCATTTTCAAATCTCAAGCCTTCTGGATTTAGGATATGCGTATCATCGATTGCCACGGCATTATCAAGTGATGCACCAAGGGCTAAATTTTGAGCTTGCAAACGCTGTAAATCTTTCAAAAATCCAAAAGTTCTAGCACGAGCTATATTTTTTATAAACGAGCTTTTACTAAAATCAAAAACATATCTTTGTTTACCAATAACTGGATGATCAAATTTTATCGTATAGTCAAATTTTGGACTTCTTGAAGGTGAAGTTCGCACAAATTTAGAACCCTCAACAACCTCAACTTCACGGCGGACAAGAATTACTTTTTTGCCAGCATCAAGATATCTTATACCAGCTTCATCAAGTAGCATACAAAAGCTTATTGCACTACCATCCATCACTGGAATTTCATTTGCATCAACAGAGATTCTAATATTATCAATGCCATAACCATTTATGGCTGACATTAGATGCTCAATCGTACTAATAAAGCCCTTTTCATTGCCAACAACGGTTGCCATCTGCGTATTTATAACATTTTTAGGTTCAGCTTTAAAACTAATTCCAAGATCTTCGCGGTGCAAAATAATACCAGAATTTGCATCAAGAGGTTCTAGTATAAGTCTTATCGGCTCACCTTTATGAAGCCCTATACCAACGGTCTCAACGCGTCTTGCGATAGTAGTTTGTTTCAAGAATTTTCCTTATATTTTTAATCCGCTTATGATAGCACTAAAAAATCAATTTTGCAAATTTTTTAGTTCTTGTCTATCATCGCTTTTGCAGCATCTAAAACACTTGTTATATTGTCTTTTATCCACTTTTTATCCATCCATTGTTGTGGTCTCACCTCTTCGCCTTGGACCAAAATTCCAAAGTGAAGATGATCACCAAGTGCAAGACCACTAGTTCCAGTAGTACCTATCTGATCGCCAGCTGCCACCATATCGCCCTCTTTTACTCTAGTGCTTGAGCAGTGTCCATAAAGCGAATAAAGCCCAAATCCATGATCGATCACAATATTTAATCCATAAATTCCATTTTCAGATGCAAGTACGACACGGCCGGCATTACTAGCTATTATAGGAGCTGCAGCCACACTTGCAAAGTCTATTCCCATATGCCATGATTCGCTTACTTGCTCGTTATTATATGTATAGTATCGGTGATCGGCGAAGTCAGCCACTTTTTTACCATTTCTTAGTGGATAAAATGGTGTCACACTAAAGCCAGTTAACATCTCATCACCAGGATTTGTAGTAAGTGCTGTTATTTTTTCTTCGTTTGAATTTCTAAGCGTTTCATTGACAAATCTCATTTTTTCAAGCCTTGAAAGCGCGCTTGGATCTTTTGCATATTGATCTGTTAAATCAACTATCTTACCATCTAAAAATCTATCATTTAATGCAATAGTTGAAGTTTTATACTTTACATTTTCGTAAAAATACCTAACATGTGACTTACTTTCGTTGCCTGCAAAGTCTCTTGCAATGACCTCAGCACTAAAATTTTCAACCTGAACTGGCCAAGCAACAAGTGCTGCATAAAAGCCCTCTTTATAAAATGGCACTGCCTTAAATTTCTTACCAAAATTTGTCTGGACATAGACCTCTTTTAGCTGATTATCAGTTGCTCTAAAGACCACAACCGCGCTACCACCTTTTGAGATAGAATAAGACTGCGAAAGCACGTAAAGATCAGGTTTTGAAGTATCAAGGACCACTTCAACCTTTTTACTAGCTTTATTGCCAGTAAAAAAGCTCCATTTGCTAGTATCTACAGCTTCGATATTCATCTCATAGGTATCTTTTTGAGCAAAAAAGCCAGTCTTTGGAAAGGTTAAATTTACATCAAGCTCTGTACTTGGATTTTGTATGATTTGATTTAATAAATTTAGATCATTTTTCCCATCATTCATACTAATTCGTACAAATTTTATACCACTATCATCTTTAAATTTGATATTCATTGGGGTTCTAAGATTCCAATAAACCTTATCAGCAACACCAATTATCGGCTCATTTCGCTCAAAATCTTTTGACATCAAAGCATAGCCAAAACCACCGGCTAAGATTAAAATTAGCAAAAGCACAACAATACCAAAACCACCAATTCCACGTCTATACATATATTTTTACCTTGAATTTAATTTGCAAAATTTTACACGTAAATCAATAAATTTTTAGTTAACTATAAAATTTCTCTTACAGCCCTAGCGTCGCTCATCCAGGCAAAAAGTTTGTCCCAGCGTTCATCTTTGATGAGATCTTTGCACAAATTTAGCTCTTTTTCAAACATATTTATAGCTTCAACAACATTATTTTTATTTTGCTTAAAGATATCGCTCCACATAAAAGGCGAACTCTTTGCGACACGTATCATGCCCTTAAATGTAGGTCCGCCAAGTGCTACGATGTGCCTTTTATCCTCTTCTTTTAAAATTCCACTCGCAAGAGAAAATGCAATCGCATGAGGCAAATGCGAAATAAGACCCACGTGATGATCATGTTCTTTCGCACTCATAAAAATGATCTTCATACCAAGGCAAGAAAATAGCTCAACGCTTCTTTTTACGTGTTTTTCTGCGCTTTCTGCAAAGTCACAAACGATAACAGTTGCCCCTGTGTAAAGTGATTTAAAAGCAGCCTCTGGACCAGAATACTCAGTACCTGCCATTGGATGAGCTGGGATGAAATTTTTACGAATTTTTTCTGGCACAGCTTCTATTATCTTTTGTTTGGTTGAGCCAAAATCAATAATAGTTGTATCTTCGCTAATATCGGTTAAATTTTGCACGATGCTCACAATGGCTTCAACTGGCACAGCCAAAAAGATGATGTCACACTTCTTTTTCATCTCGTCAATGCTTAAAATTTCATGCACCAAGCCAAGTTCTAAGGCCTTTTTGCTATGATTTTCATCTTTGTCATATCCACTAACACAAGAGATTAATTTTTCATCTTTTAATGCTAGCCCAAGCGAGCCACCCATAAGACCAAGTCCGATGATACCTATTTTCATAAAAAACCTTCAAAATTATAAAATTTAAATTTATTAAAAATAAAATATGATATTATACGCACTTATACTAAAACTCTAGGTTAAATTTAATGAAAAAGAAATTATTTTTATTAGCATTAGCTTTCAGTGGCCTAAGCGCACAAACAATCCAGTCAATAAATTTTAAAGGCCTAATTCACCTTTCGCCTGAAGTAGCAAATCAAATAATGGGCTTAAAAGTCGGTCAGGATCTGACCCCAAAGCTTAGCGATAAGGCGATCACAAATTTATACAAACAAAATTATTTCGACGATATCTACATAGAAGATACAGGCAATGGTAATCTTTTAGTAGCTGTAAAAGAGAAGCCAAGTGTTGCTAGGGTCGATCTAAAAGGCGTCGTAACAAATGACAAAACTGCCATAGAGTCGTTAATCAATATCAAACCAGGCAATATGTATGATGAGCTTACAATAGAAAAAACTAAAGAGAGAATTCGTCAGTATTATGAGTCAAAGGGTTATTTTGATACCGTTGTAGACGTAGAAAAACAACCAGTTGCAGATAATGACAGCTCACTTTTTATAACACTCAACATAAACCGCGGCGAAAATATGATAATCAAAAATGTAAATTTAGTCGGTGCAAAAGAGTTTGATTATGACGACATTGAGCCAGTAGTTGCAAATAAAAGTAGAGAATTTATGGGTTGGCTTTGGGGCAGAAATGACGGTAAAGTTAAACTTTTTGAGCTTGAAAATGATCCAGCAAGAATACAAGACAAATATTTCCAAAAAGGCTATTTAGACGCGACTATTTCGTCACCTTATTTAAATTCATCGTTTGATAACTACACAGCTGATCTTACTTATTATGTTCATGAGGGTGAGCCTTATAAGGTTTCAAATGTAAGTATTACAGCACCTGAAGAGCTAGAGCTTGATACCAAAAAGATTATAGATGACTTTAGGCTTGAGGCTGGCGATACGATGAACTCAGCAAGACTTCGCCAAGATATGAAAAAGCTCGATGATATGGTTGCTGACAAAGGTTATGCATTTGTAAAAGTCTATCCAAAGACTGATAAATTTGATGAGAATAAAACTGTCGATATTGACTATGAAGTCGATCCTGGCGAAAAAGTATATATAAGAAATGTTCAAATTTCAGGAAACGATAGGACTGTTGACCGCGTTGTAAGACGCGAACTTTATCTAACTGAAGGAAATTTATATAGTAGAACCGACCTTCAAGACTCAAAAGATGCACTAAAAAGAACAAGCTACTTTGATGACGTTGAGATAGAAGAAGATCCGGTTGATAAAAATACAGTTGATCTAAAAGTAAAAGTAAAAGAGGCTTCAACTGGCTCAATAAGCGGCGGTATCGGATACGGCAGCAGCGACGGACTACTACTAAACGCTGCACTTTCTGACACGAATATCTTTGGCTCTGGTCTTCAAGGACAAATAAGCGTAGATAAAAGCGACAGAGAGCTTTCAGGTCAGATAAGTCTTACAAACCCAAGAATTTTCGACTCAGAGTATAGCCTTGGCGGAACACTTTATGCAAATGACTATGACTGGAGAACATATAAAGAGAGAAGCTATGGCTTTAGCACAACACTAGGTAGAAAACTAACTAGAAATTTAAGTGCATCACTTACTTACAACATTGAGCAAAGCAGAATTACCTTAAAAGATGATGAGTTAAGAGATATCAACACAAAAACCAAAAAAGAAATTTATAGAGAAGGTAAAGCCATAAAAAGCGCCATAACTCCAGCTTTAACATATAATAGCACTGATGATTATTACTTGCCAAGACGTGGCATCATAGCTAGTACATCATTTGAGATAGCTGGGCTTGGTGGCGATATAGACTTTATCAAAAATCGCACAAATTTTAACTATTACCTAGGTCTTAGAGAGTACATCGACTACGATCTTATCTTAAGATACAAAGCAAGCTTTGGCAAAATTTGGGAAAGAGGATATACTCCGATCAACGAAAGACTTTACCTTGGTGGTATAAGAAGCTTACGTGGTTACGAAAGCAGAACTGTATCTCCAAAGGTAAAATATAATGGCGACTACTACGAATACGGCGGCGAAACTTCATTTAATAATTCAGCTGAAATAAGCTTCCCTATAATAGATCGTGTCAAAATGCGTGGCGTTGTATTTTATGACTACGGTATGATCGGTGAGAATAGCCTAAATGAGATAAAAAGATCTTCAGTTGGAACCGGCATAGAATGGATAACTCCTATTGGGCCACTTCAACTAATCTTTGCAAAAGCTCTTAAACCTAAAGAGGGCGATGATACAAATACATTTGAGTTTACTATCGGAAGACGATTCTAACAAGATACTTTAAAGGGGCTAACTTGCCCCTTTAAACCTCCACAAATAAACAAACTTTAAGTCATATAAGAAAAAGCAAGGCTAACATTAGATATAATCCCACAATTTTTAATATAAGTGGGTAAAAAGATGAATTTCTCAGACATTTTTTCAAAGATAAGAAAAGCTCAACCTCGTCCAGAAGAAGCACCTACACACTGGGTGAAATGCGATAATTGTCACTCACTGATGTACTACAAAGAAGTTGAAGCTTGTTTTAATATATGCCCAAAATGCGGCTATCACATGAGATTAAAAGCTACCGATCGCATAAATTTGATCTGCGATGAAGATAGCTTTGTAGAATTTGACGCAAATTTAAAACCGGTAGACCCATTAAATTTTGTTGATAAAAAATCATATAAAAAAAGAATCACAGAGAATAAAGAAAAAACAGGACGCACAAGCTCAGTGATATGTGGCGAAGGCAAATGCGACGGGCAAGAGATCCAGCTAGTTGTCTTTGACTTTGGCTTCATGGGCGGTTCACTAGCTTCGGTTGAGGGCGAAAAGATCGTAAGAGCGATAAAACGAGCGATAGAAAAACGCCAAGCTTTAGTCATAGTGAGTGCTTCAGGTGGAGCTAGAATGCAAGAGAGTACATTCTCTTTGATGCAAATGTCAAAGACATCAGCTGCTTTAAAACTACTTGATGAAGCAAAATTACCTTATATCTCAATACTTACTGATCCGACGATGGGTGGTGTTAGTGCCTCTTTTGCTTGGCTTGGAGATCTAATAATCGCTGAACCTGGCGCATTGATAGGCTTTGCTGGTCAAAGGGTCATCAAACAAACCATTGGTGCTGACCTTCCAGAGGGATTTCAAAGAGCTGAGTTTTTATTAGAGCATGGCTTAATCGATGCCATTGTGCCAAGAAGCGAACATAAAAAATATATAAGTGATATGGTTAAATTTCTCACAAATAATAAGACGATACATCAAAAAGATAAACAAGACGAGAGTGAAAACAACTTTGAACTAAAGCTAAAAACCAAAGGCTAAATTTGGAAATTTCAGTTTTTAGCATTCAAAAATCATCACGTGACAACTTTGAAAACGAGATACAAGAATATATAAAAATGAGTGCAAAATTTGCCAAGATAAACGATAAAGTCTTTTTCAATGAAAAAATAGCAAAAGCTCAAAGTGCCGGAAAAAGCGAAGCATTAAGAGCTTATGATGAAATTTATGAGCCAAATTTAAAAGGCTTTTGCGTAATGCTTGATGAAAATGGACTGCAACTTGACAGCCAAGAATTCGCACAAATTTTAAACTCAAATTCACAAATTAACTTTTTCATAGGTGGAGCTTATGGCCTTAGCCAAAATTTAAAGAATAAAGCACAAAAAATTATAAGCTTAAGCAAGATGACGATGGCTCATAAGGTTGCCAAGCTTGTACTTTTTGAGCAAATTTTTAGAGCACTTTGCATAAATGCAAACCACCCATACCACAAATAAAGGAATATAAATGACACAAACTGAGCTAAATTTTTTTAAAAAATTACTTGAAGAAAGAAAATTACAGATCAAAAAAAATATCTATGATTCATCTGTTGAAGTAAATGGCTTAAGAGATAGCGGCGTAAGCGACGAGTTTGATATAGCCTCAGTAAATACAGACCAGCTAATAGAGCATTCCATCTCGACGCAACAAAGAGCGGAGCTATCAGAGATAGATGAAGCACTAGAGAAGATAGCAAATAAAACTTATGGAATTTGTGATATGTGTGAGGAGGAGATCAGCATACCGCGATTAAAAGTAAAACCACATGCAAAATACTGCATAACTTGCCGTGAAATAATTGAAAAAACAGCAAAAAACTAAGGAGAAAATATGAAAACTAGAAAATTTCTCGTCTATTGCATAATCTACATAGTAGTTGTTGCAGGACTTACTTATTCTCTTAATAGTTCTGATTACACATTTGAGCTTTTAGGCCAAACTATAACTTTGCCAATTGCTATTTGGGTCGCTCTTCCGGTAGTTGTTTTAGCACTTCTTGCTCTACTTCATATCGCTTATCATGGATATGCTTTTTATAGATATAAAAAATGGATCAAAAAGGATAGCCAGCTTTATAAAGATTTAGCCAAAGAGACGCTTCTTGGCTTTGAGAGCAATAAAGACTTCAAAACCGACACTTACAAGATCGCCTCACAGCTTACTCGTTCTATCTCACCAGTAGGCGAGCTTAAAGATGTCGGTGTAGATGATGCCGAGATAAACAATATCTTACAAACTATAAAAAGTATAAAAAATAAAGAGATCGTCGATCTAAAGAAATTTAGATTAGCAAAAGATAGCAAGTTAAATATCCTAAATGAGCTAAATAAGATCGAGCAACTACCTACTTACTATCTTGACATACTTAAAAATCAAGATCAAAATGAGAGCCTTAAAAAAGCTGCATTTGATAAACTCATAAAAGTAGCTTCTTTTAGCGAGATCAAAAGATTAAATTTTGAACTAGCGAGTGAAGATATAATGCTTATTATTACTCGCTTTGTAAATGACGAGATCGATCTAAGCAGTGATGAAATTTTTGATCTTTTAAACAACGCAAAAGTAACAAAAGCACAATACGACAAAGCAGCCATAATGCTTAAAAATAAGCTAAAACCAGATGCATTTATCGGCATCTTTGAGAAGCTAAAAAGCATCCATGCTGATGCTGATGAGGCTTACGTTTATGCACTATTTGAGCTTCAAATGCTTGATAAAGTAAGAGAGGCTATCGAAGGCAGTGACCCAGATGAGTTTAAAGAGATAAAAGTCTTGCTGTTTTTACGAGATAACGGCAAAATGGTGCCTAGCTCGCTATTTTTTAAATGATAGACTTTAGCAAAAAGCCACTTTTCTTAGCGCCTCTTGCTGGCTTTTCTGACTTGCCACTAAGAAGCGTAGTTAAGAAATTTGGCTGTGATGTCACTGTTAGCGAAATGATCAGCGCAAATGCCTTGGTCTATGAGAGCAGTGACAAAACTCTTGAAATGCTTAAAAAATCCTCAAACGAAGAGCCATATGTTGTCCAGATAGCTGGCAGTGACATAGAAAATATAAAAAAAGCCGTGAAGATAATCAATAAATTTGATGGGATTTATGGGCTCGATCTAAACTGCGGCTGCCCCGTACCAAAGGTCGTTAGACAAGGAGCGGGTTCTGCTTTACTAAACGATCTTAACAAACTTCAAAATATAATCTCAGCCATAAAAAGTACTTCAAACAAGCAAAGCCTGAGTGTTAAATTTAGACTTGGCTTTAACGATAAAAATGAAGAAAAAATCGCGAAAGCTTGCGAAGAAGCAGGTGCAAACTACATCGCAGTGCATGGACGCACCAGAGCTGGCGGATACAGTGCAAAGGTTGATTACGAAGCGATCGCTAGAGTAAAGGCGAGTGTAAAAATTCCAGTCGTTGCAAATGGCGATATAAATGCACAAAATGCAGATGAAATTTTAAACCTTACAAAGTGTGACGCCCTAATGATCGGCAGAGCAAGCATCGGCAACCCTTGGATATTTCACGAGATAAAGACCAAAACTAGCGTAGATAAGGCGCTAAAACAAAAGATCGTCCTAGCTCACTTTGATGCGATGATCGAGCACTACGGAGAGCATGGACTTTGCATATTTAGAAAGCACTTGCATCAATACAGCAAGGGCATCGACGGCGCAACAACCTTTAGAAACGATATAAATTTCATCAAAGACGTGACAGCGATGAGAGAGCGTATAAGGGAGTTTTTTGCCTAGATGCAAGGCTATATCCTGCGCGTGCAAAATGTCAGAGATGAGGACCTTTTAGTCTTTGTGCTAACGCCAAATTTGCTTGTAAAGTCGTATAGATTTTTTGGCGCTCGCCACTCAAACATCATGACTGGCTACAAGATCGACTTTGAGCTAGAGCAAGAGGCAAAATTTCTACCAAAGCTTAGAAGCATACTTCATCTTGGATTTAAATGGCTGTTAGAGCGTGATAAACTTATCATTTGGCAGCAGTTCATGCGCCTACTTTATGATCATCTAAAAGAGGTCGAGCAGCTTGATGAAATTTATTTTAACGAGCTTGATCGCTGCGCCAAACAGATGCAGCTGCAAAATCCAAAACGCCTTATCATCGAAAGCTACGTCAAAATTTTAGAGTATGAAGGCAGGCTTCACAGCGAGCTTGAGTGCTTTATCTGCGATGAGGAGATAGAAAGTGAGCTTTGCCTAACTCGTGGCTTTTTGCCCTCTCATAAGCACTGCCTTGATAGGAGCGAATTTGACACTAGCAAGATCAAAAATTTGTTTGATACAAAAAGCACGATCGAGCTAAATGACGATGAGATAAACCGCCTTTATAAAATTTTACTTGACGGGCTTTAAACTCTATTATGACTATTTTTTAAGCTTAAATTTTCTAAGTTATAAAATTCTAACCAGTAGTTTTTGTACTAAATGCATTTGTATTTATTGTATATTACACTTTTGATTTATGCACAAGTACAAAAATTTTATCAATTCATACATTTTTTATTTATTTTGATAAAAGCCAATTAAGATAGAAATATTTATAACTTGCTTCTTGGGATTAGTCCCAAAAAGCAAGTAAAATTTTACTCTTCACTACTGCTATTGAGAGCAAAAAAAGTATCAGTATGGATATTTTCAAATGCTGCTTTTAGCGAAGTAAAAAGCTTTGGATTTTCTTTTTCTAATGTTGCTAAAAGCTGTTTGGTTTCATATCTAGCATGCGGCATCTTCAGTCAAATCTCATTGCAGGGCATGCTTCATC